>JAIXZK010000296.1 GCA_027489695.1 Sphingomonadales bacterium | reverse complement strand
GCGGCGGCGCTGCTGCTGTCGTGCCTGTTCTTCCTCGCCGATGGCCTGCAGGTCGTCGCGGCGCAGGCCTGCCGGGCGCAGTCCGACGTGTGGATGCCGACGGCGACGCATCTGGCCAGCTATACGCTGGTGATGATGCCGCTGGGCTATGGCCTGGCGATCCGGATGGGCTGGGGGGTCGATGGCATCGTCTGGGCGGTGGTGCTGGCCTCGCTGATGTCGGCGGTGCTGCTGTGGGGGCGTTTCCTGTGGCTGGCGCGGGGGTCGGAAGAAGCTTTGCCTCCGGCGGCTGGGGCCTGAGGCAGTCCTGGATTTTCGACAGCCGGTGCTTGACGAAATCCGGCGGCGCCGTGCCTAGAGAAGCCAATAAGTCAAAGGGGCCTCTCATGAAAAATTCGCTGCTTCTCGCTGCCGTCGCCGGGCTGGCGCTGCTCTCGCCGCTGGCCCCCGTCGCCGCCCAGCCGGCCGCCGTCGCCGCGCCGGCCGAGGACGCGCGCCTCACCGCCTTTCTCGACGCGCAATTCGCCGAGGAAATCGCCATGCGGCCGCAGCTGGCGACCCGGCTGGGCATGCGCCAAGGCAACGACCGCTTCGACGACAACAGCGATGCCGGCGAGTTGAAGGCGCTCGAATGGCGCCGTGCCAGCGTCGCGAAGCTGAAGGCCGGTTTCGACCGGGCGAAGCTGTCGCCGGAAGCCCAGGTCAATTACGACATCTGGGAACAGGAGCTCGATCGCGCCGAACTTTCGTTCAAGAACCGGCTGTTCCGCCCGCCCTTCTATTCCTTCCTCTATTCGGCGCACAGCCGGCTGCCCGATTTCATGATCAACACCCATCAGGTGCAGGATGCCGGCGACATGCGCGCCTACAATGCCCGGCTGCGGGCAATGCCGGCGGTGCTCGATGAGGCCATCGCCCAGAGCCGGGTGTCGTCGCAGGCCGGCATTCGCGCGCCGAAATTCCAGATCGAACGCATCATCGCCGGCAGCCGCGGCCTGACCAGCGGCGCGCCGTTCGGGGAAGGCGCGCCGGCGCCGCTGATGGCGGATGCCACCGCCAAGGTCGAAAAGCTGAGAAGCACCGGCAAGGTGACGGCGGCGGAAGCCGACGCGCTGCTCGCCGACACCCGTGCCGCGCTGGTCGCGCTGAAGCCCGCCTATGATCGCGTCATCGCCTGGGCGCAGAGCGAATTGCCGAGTGCGCCCGCGGGCCGGGTCGGCGCCGTGTCGCTGCCCGGCGGGCTCGATTATTATGCCGCGGCGCTCAAGCTCAATACCACCACCGATTTGACCGCCGAGCAGATCCATCAGATCGGCCGCCAGGAAGTCGCGCGCATCGAGGCCGAGCAGGACGCCTTGGCGAAGCAGGCCGGTTTCGCCGACCGCAGCGCCTTTTATGCCGATCGCGAGAAGCGCTTTCCGCCGCAGCCGTGGACGGACGCATCGCGCAAGGAATATCTCGACGCCTCGAACGCCGCCGTCGCCAAGGCGCGGGCGCTGCTGCCGAAGTATTTCGCGACGCTGCCCGAATATCGCATGGAAGTGGTGCGCGAGCCGTCGTTCAGCGAAGTCGCCGGCGGTGCCGCCCATGCCGGCGCGCCCAGCCCCGATGGCAGCCGCCCGGGCCGCGTCTATGTCCACCTCGCTGGCGTCACCGGCGATCCCGCCGCAATCCAGGACCTGATGTGCCACGAGGCGGTGCCCGGCCACGTCACGCAGGGCGACATCCAGGTCCGCCAGTCGGCGGGGCCGAAGTTCCGCAAGACGACCGGCTATGTCGCCTTCGGCGAAGGTTGGGGGCTGTACAGCGAACTGCTGTGCAAGGAGATGGGGGTCTATGCCAGCCCGGCCGAGGATTTCATGCGCCTCGACGCCGAACTGTTCCGCGCCGCGCGGCTCGTCGTCGATACCGGCATCCACGCCAAGGGCTGGACCGAGGACGAAGCCATCCAGTACATGATGACCACCGGGCGCCAGCCGCTCGACGACAGCCGCTCGGAAGTGCGCCGCTACATCACGCTGCCCGGCCAGGCGACCGGCTACAAGATCGGCATGCTGAAGATCGTCGAACTGCGCGCCAAGGCACAGACGGCGCTGGGGGCCAGGTTCGACATCAAGGGCTTCCACGACCTGCTGATCGCGTCGGGCTCGCAGCCGCTGTCGATTTTGGAACGGCGGGTGGACGCCTGGATTGCGGCGAAGAAGGGGTAAGCAACCCTATTGGGCGGTGGCGCTCTCGACACACCGGCTGCTGCCTTTTTTGCAGCCGAGTGTCGTCTGCATCTCGTCGCGAACCCGTTCGAGCGTGCTGCAGGCCAGTCCCATCTCCGGCGTCAGCACGACGTCATATTCGGGGTAATCACGCGCCTTCTTCAGGAACGTGCGGAGTTGCTCGTCCGAAACGGCCAACCCGTTCCACCGGATTCGCGAGTCCGATGTGATCGTGATCCGGTTGAACGGGGGAGGCTCAACAACGCTCGCAGAGGTAATCGGCGGATCCTGCCAATCCGCGCGGGGCGGTTGACAGGCGCGCGGCTCCTCTTGCGCGCAGGACGCCCCAAGCACGACAGCAAGCGTCGCCAGCGATCTTGGCCATTTGATCACGGTACGAAGTCTAACGACCGCTCCCTCGCCCCGCCAGAGGTGGTGCGACGCCAGCCTGTCAACATCTCGATCCGGGCGAGGTTCGCTGGCCGCCAGCCGGTGGAGACGAACGCCCTTTGTCTCCGAGAATCACGAACCGGAAGACCTGCCATCAATCGCCCGTCTCCAGCGGCGCCGCCGGCCGTCGCTCCTGATAGTCGAACACCGCCGGCTGGCGGCGCAGCGGCGACACCCGCACCCCGTCCGCGGCGAGCAGTTCGGCTTGCCGGTCGGTGCCGCCGGGATATTTCGGATTGAGAAAGCCGCCTTTTTTCAGCACCCGCCACCAGGGCGTCAGCGCTTCGGGCGGCTCGCCGGCGGCGCGGCGTTCCTCGGCGGCGCGGGCGCACATGTTGAGGAAAATGGCGGTGGAGACCGGGCAGGCCACCGCAACATCGTGCCGCCGCGCCAGGGCGGCGCGCAGGTCGTCGAGCGTGGCAAGCTCGCCGGGGCGCAGGCGGCGCACCATGGCGTCGACCTCGGCCGGGCTGGAGACGACCATCGCGCCGCCGGCGGCCTCGCGATAGCCGGGAGCGCCGGGCGGAATCATGTGGACGATGTGCGGTTGCCGGCCGCTGGCGAGATGATCGATCGCGGATTTCCTGGCGGGCATGTCGGGGCCTTTCGAACGGTGTGACCCGCTTCTAGGCAAGGTGCGCCTGGTGCGGAATAAGGCGGGTTTGTTCACGCCGCGTTCCGCAAGCGGCGTCAGCTCCTGAGCGCCTCGATCGGCGACAGTTTCGCCGCCCGCGTCGCCGGCCACCAGCCGAAGAAGATGCCGATCGACGCCGAAACGGCGAAGGCGACGATGATGGCGAAGGGCGTCACATCGGTGTCGAAGCCGATGGCGCCCGATGCCGCCAGCGCCAGGCCGGTGCCCAGCGCCACGCCGACGCCGCAGCCGATGAGCGACAGCATCAGTGCCTCCAGCAGGAATTGCAGGCGCACCGCCGCCCGGCTGGCGCCAATTGCCATGCGGATGCCGATCTCGCGGGTGCGTTCGGTGACGCTGACCAGCATGATGTTCATGATTCCGATGCCGCCGACGATCAGGCTGATCGAGCCGATGGCGGCCAAGAGCAGCGAGATGGCGCTGGTCGTCGTCGTCAGCGTGTCGGTGATGGCGGTCAAATTCGCCACCTGGAAATCGTCCTGAT
>JAIXZK010000218.1 GCA_027489695.1 Sphingomonadales bacterium | reverse complement strand
GATGAACACCTCGTTGAAATGCGCTTCGTCGGTGATCTGGCGCAGCGGGCGGACATCGATGCCCGGCTGCTTCATCGGCAGGAAGAAGAAGCTCAGCCCCTTGTGCTTGGGCACATCGCAGTCGGTGCGGCAGATCAGCATGCCATAATCGGCTTCGGCGGCGCCGGAGGTCCAGACCTTCTGGCCGTTGATGACATAATCGTCGCCGTCGCGCTCCGCCCGGGTGCGCACCCCGGCGAGATCGGAGCCGGCGCCGGGTTCCGAATAGAGCAGGCACATGCCGACCCGGCCGGTGAGCAGCAGCGGCACGATATGCGAGCGGAATTCCGGCTGGGCATGGGCGGCGGCGGTATTGGCCCAGAGGTTCGATCGGTCCTGCCCGGCGCCCGGCGCGCCGACAGCGGCAAATTCGCGCTCGATCGCCTTGCCCTGCGCCGCGCTCAGCCCGCGGCCCCAGCTCGTCACGGGCCAGGTCGGCACGGCAAAGCCGGCGGCCAGCACCTTTTCGAGGAACGCCGCATCCGGGTGGCGGCCATAGGCCTCGCCGCCGGCCTTGCGCCCCGGCGACCAATTGTCGGCAAGGAAGGCGCGGACTTCGGCGATCAGCTGTTCATCGGTCATCATCGTCTCCCGTCAGCCGGCCAGTGCCTGGACGAAGCGTTCACGCGCCGCGTCCGGGCTGCCGAACAATTGCGCGTCGGCACGGGCGCGTCGCAGATAGAGGTGCGCCGGATGCGCCCAGGTGAAGGCGATGCCGCCATGCATCTGAATGGCCTGGGCGGTGGTGTGCACGAAAGCATCGGCGCAGGCGAACGATGCCAGCGCCACCGCCTGGTCCTTCTCCGGGGTGCCGGCCGCCAGCTGTTCGGCGGCATGGCGCGCCGCGGACGTGCAGCTTTCGCTTTCCAGCAGCAGGTCGGCGGCCATGTGCTTGATGGCCTGGAAACTGCCAATGGCGCGGCCGAACTGATGGCGGCTCTTGGCATAATCGACGGTCATTTCGAACATCCGCCGCGTGCCGCCGGCCTGTTCGCCGGCCAAAGCGACGCGGCCGAGGTCGAGCGCGGCTTCGACCGCCTCCCAGGCCGGGACATTGCCGCCGAGGCGCGTCGCCGCGCTGCCAGCGAAGCTCAGATCGGCGAGACGCTGGCTGCGGTCGAAACTCGGCAGCGGCGCAATGGCGACCTGCGCCGGATCGACTTCGAAGATGGCGAGGCCGTCGTCGACGCGCGCCACCACCAGCAACGTGTCGGCATCGGCGCCATCGGTGACGAAGGTCGCGATACCATGCAGCCGCCAGCCATTGCCGACGGGTTCGGCGGTCACCGCGACATCGGCGGCGGTCCAGTCGGCGCGCGCGCCGGCGAGCGCCAGCGTGGCAATGCGCGAGCCATCGGCGATGCCGGGCAGCAACCGCGCGGCGGCATCGGCATCGCCGAGCGCCTGCAGCAGCCCGGCGGCAAGGACGGCGCTGGACAGCAAAGGCGAGGCCAACAGCACGGCGCCGGCTTCTTCCATGACGCGACCGAGCAGCGCCGCATCGGCGCCGATGCCGCCATGCGCTTCATCGATGATCAGCCCGGTGACACCGATCGCGGCGATTTCGGCCCAGAGCTCGCGGTCGAAGCCGGTGCGGCTTTCCGTCGCCCGGCGCAGCGCCGCTTCCGGCCAGCGCGCCGCCAGCAGCCGCCGCCATTGATCGAGAAATGCATTGCGCTCTTCAGCGCCGATAGTCGCCATGGTCGTGTCCCGATCGCTGCCCTGCGGTATCTGGCGCATTTGCCGGCCTGGCGAGACCTGACGCTTTTGCCTGTGCGGCACGATGGACGCAGGCGGCCGCAGCCCGGCGCCACGGGCTATGGCCTGTAACGGCATGCAGGCGTAAGAAGGACGCAGAATGAGCCGGTCTCGGCCTAAGAAAGGCAGTCATTATGGGTCTTGGTAACGTTTGGCATTGGGTTGTACCGCTGCTTATCGTGTTTCTGTTGTTCGGACGCGGCAAGATCTCCGACGTGATGGGTGATTTTGCCAAGGGCATCAACAGCTTCAAGAAGGGTCTCGCCGATGGTGACGCGCCCGCGCCGCCGCCGGCGCAGGTGACGCACACGCCGCCGGTCACCGCACCGGCCGACGAGGTCCGCCGCTAGGCGCCGTCGCGAGGCCCGCCGATGTTCGGCATCGATTCCAGCGAATTCCTCGTCGTGGCGCTGGTGGCCCTGCTGGTCATCGGCCCCAAGGACCTGCCGCGCGTGATGCGCGAGGTCGGCAAGTTCGTGGCGAAGGGCCGGGCGATGACCCGCCATGTCCGCTCCGGCTTCGACGCGATGATGCGCGAGGCGGAACTCGAAGAGATGCAGAAGGTCTGGGCGGCGCAGAACGAGGCGATCATGAAGGCGACGGCGCTGCCCGATCCGGCACTGGCGGCGGCGCTGGCCAGCGAGACCGCGGCGGTCGATGAGGACTGGATGGCGCCGGCGCCCGCCCCCGCGATGACCGGCCCGATGCCGGTCAGCCTCGACAAGCCGGCGCTGCCAGAGGCGCCGCCGCCCGAACCCGCCAGCGCCAGCCCGCCGCCCGCATCATGAGTCGCCGCGACGACGACAGCGAGATCGACGCCAGCCGGGCGCCGCTGCTCGATCACCTTGTCGAGCTGCGCTCGCGGCTGCTGAAATGCGTCGCGGCCTTCGTCATCTGCTTCATCATCGCCTTCACCCAGGCCAGCAAGATCTTCGCCTTCCTCGTTCAGCCGCTGGTGCAGGCGTTCGGCAACAACATGGGCCGGCTGGTCTATACCAAGCTCTATGAGGCGTTCTTCGTCGAGATCCGCGTCGCCGGCTTCGCGGCGCTGTGCATGGCCTTCCCGATCATCGCCAACCAGCTCTGGGCCTTTGTCGCCCCCGGCCTTTACCGCCGCGAGCGCAATGCCTTCCTGCCGTTCCTGATCGCGACGCCGATCCTGTTCACCCTCGGCGCGTCGCTTGCCTATTATGTGGTGATGCCGGTGGCGTTCAGCTTCTTCCTCAGCTTCCAGTCGCCGGCGGGCGCCTCCGGGCTGACGCAGGAAGCGCTGCCGGCGATGGGCGAATATCTCGACCTGGTGATGAGCCTGATTCTTGCCTTCGGCGTGTCGTTCCTGCTGCCGATCCTGCTGATGCTGCTCGAACGCGCCGGGCTGGTGACGCGCAGCCAGCTCAAGGCCGGGCGGCGCTATGCCATCGTCGCCGCCTTCGCCATCGCCGCGGTGATGACACCGCCCGATCTCTGGTCACAGTTCGCGCTCGCGATCCCGTTGATCCTGCTTTACGAAATCTCGATTATCGGCATCTGGTTCACCGAACGACGGCGGGCGGCACAGGCCGCGGCGGCAGCGGAGTAGCCGGGCCGCTCTCGTACCGGTCACCCCGGGCTTGACCCGGGGCCCAGCTTCCTTTCCGCAGCCGGTGAAGAAGCTGGGTCCCGGGTCAAGCCCGGGATGACCCTTTGTTGAACGAGTATGGCTTCTCCGCCTATTTCGCCTCGCGCGCCGTGTCCTTCACGGCCTTGCCGGCCGATTCGACATCGGCGCCGGCGCCCTGAACGGTGTTGCAGGCAGTAACCAGCAGGCCAAGGGTAAAGGCGAGGGCAATGGTGAGGGGCTTGCGCATGAATAGTCTCCGCTGATGGTTACGACCG
>JAIXZK010000219.1 GCA_027489695.1 Sphingomonadales bacterium | reverse complement strand
CCAGCGCTGGACCGCGCGGCGGCATTGCCATCCAGCGCGGTGCGCTGTTCCATCTGCTGAAGAACCGCATCTATCGCGGCGAGATCGTCCACAAGGGCACCGCCTATCCCGGCGAGCACCCGGCCATCGTGCCAAAGCTACTATGGGACGAGGTCCAGGCCCGCCTTACCAACAATGGCCCCGATACCCGCGGCCAGTCGCACCGCCAGTCCGAGGCGATGCTAATCGGCATCCTGTACGATGGCCACGGCCGGCGGATGACACCGAGCCAGACCAACAAGGGTGCCAAGCGCTATCGCTACTATGCGACGCTGGGGCTCGATCCGGCCAAGGCCGAGCCGCCAGCCTGGCGTGTGCCAGCGCATGACCTCGAACGGATCGTGGTACAGCGGCTGACGGCGTTCCTGGGACACGCCAGTGCGGTCACGGATGCAGCCGGTGTCGAGACGCCTGCCGACATCGAACGCGTCGCCGGCGAAGCACGGCGGTTGGCATCGCTGCTGGAAGGCGCCGGCGACCGGTTGCGCATTACTCGGCTGCTGGTCGAGCGCGTTGCGCTATCGGCGACGGCTGTGACGATCACCGTTCGCATAGCCGCGATCGATGCTGGCGCAGTCTCGGCGGAGAACATCACTCTCACCGCGCCGATTGCCCGCATACGCATGTACAAGGAGTCGCGGCTGGTCGTGCTCAGCCCAGCCTCCCGGGCAGCAGCCAACCCCGACCGCGACGAGCGGCTCGTCCAACTGCTTGCCGAGGCCATTGCTGCACGCGACCTGCTGCAGGCCTCCCCCGCTCTGTCGATCAAGGACATCGCCGAGCGGCACAGCCTCTGTCGCAAGCGGTTCGCCCAGCTTATCCGCATCAGCTGGCTGGCGCCTGACATCATCCGCGACGCCCTCGATGGTCGCCAGCCGGCATCGCTCGATGCCACCCGGGTGATCAAGGCCGACCTGCCAGCGACCTGGGCAGCCCAGCGCGCGATGCTGTTGCCCGCAGCCTGAAGCTCGACTCGGGCCGAACCGGGCCGTGAGGTCTGTTTTGCAGAGCCTGAGACGCAGCCCCGAAACGCCGCCAAATGGCGCTCTCAGCGAGACTCTCCAGGCCTCTCGCCGCACCGCGCTGTCCCGCAAAGTCCCCGTAACTACAGGGCTAATCCCGCCTAATCCCGGCCAATCCCACCACGTCCCGGCCCCGGACACTGCGTGGTGCACCCGACAGGATTCGAACCTGTGACCTCTGCCTTCGGAGGGCAGCGCTCTATCCAGCTGAGCTACGGGTGCCTGAACGCACGCGGTTAGCAGCGACCGCGCGGAATTGCCAGAGGCGAGCGTCGATCCAGGTTGAGCCGATCAGCCCTTGGCCGGCGCCGGGATGGCGGTGAACTTGCCAAGGCCGCAGCTGGCGCCGAGGCGATTGCCGGCGCCCTGGTTGATAACCGTGACGACATCGACGCTGCACAGCTGGCTGATGCTCGTCGAATAGGTGAACGCCCGCTCGAAGCCCAGGTTCGGGCAGCGATTGGGCAGCGTGTTGCGCAGCACCTTGCCGTCACGCAGGTAAAAATCGATGACGCTGTCGCTCACCACGCGCGTCTCGCGGATGTTCTGCAGCAACACGCAATTCTGGTCCGAAGCCGCGGCCGCCTCGGCATAGTTCGACGGCGCCGGCAGCCGCTGCGGCGGCGGCACGGTGACGCGATCCGGGGCCGGCTCGACACAGGAGGCGAGCAAGGTCGCGGCAAGGAACGGCAGGGCCAGCAGCGAAGGGCGAAGGCGCGACATCGTCATCTCCTGAAAAAGGCGGGCGGGGCCGATACGCCGCCCCGCCCGAACCATGGACGCTACGCAACCAATACGCCGGGCGCTGCCTTGACGCCAGCGCGGTGAACCCCGGCTGAACCTCCGCCATCGCCGACCCCCGGTCAAGCCGGATGGTCAGGCCGGCGTCTTGTCAGGAAAGCCACAGAGATCCCGCACGATGCACGACGGGCAGCGCGGCCGGCGCGCGATGCAGGTGTAGCGGCCGTGCAGGATCAGCCAGTGATGGGCGTGGCGGCGAAACGGCGCAGGCACGCCCGCTTCCAGTCCGTCCTCCACCGCCCGCACCGTCTTGCCGGGGGCGAGGCCGGTGCGATTGGCGACGCGAAAGACATGGGTATCGACCGCGAACGTCTCGTCCCCGTACGCGACATTCACCACCACAATGGCGGTCTTGCGGCCGACGCCGGGCAGCGTCTCCAGCGTGGCGCGATCGCGGGGCACCTCGCCGCCGAAATCGCGAACGAGGATCTCCGAAAGCGCGATGACGTTGCGCGCCTTGGCGTTGAACAGGCCGATCGTCTTGATATGCGCCTTCAACCCCGCCTCGCCGAGGTCGAGCATTGCCTGCGGCGTCGTCACCGCCTGGAACAGCGCCCGCGTCGCCTTGTTGACGCCGGCATCGGTCGCCTGCGCCGAAAGCACCACGGCGACGAGCAGGGTATAGACGTTGACATGCTCGAGCTCGGTTTCCGGCAGCGGCGCGCCGGCGGCGAGGCGGGTGAAGAATTCGTCGATCTGTTGCGGGGTCATGGCTGCGCTGTGGCGTCGCGGGCCATGGGAAGGCAAGCGGTGATCGGATATCGTGGCCGAATGTCGCCGGTGCTCGACCTCACCCTCACCCCCAATCGCTCGCTGGCGCCGGCGCACATGCGCTGGGTGGTCGGCGGCGTCGGCCTCGTCCTCCTGATCGGCGCGCTGCGCTTCCTGGCACTTGGCGCCTGGCCGATCCTGCCGTTCCTCGCCCTCGATGTCGGCGCCTTGTGGTGGGCATTCCGCGCCAACAATGCCGCTGGCCGCGCCAGCGAACGCGTCCTGCTCGCCGGCGACGACCTGACCGTGCACAGCGTCAGCCACACGGGCATCAGCCGGCGCTGGCGGCTGGAGCCCTATTGGACGCGCGTTACGGTCGAGGAAACGCCATTGGGCGACGCGCACCTGTTCCTGTGCGCCCGCGGCCGCCGCGTGCGGGTCGGCGGATTCCTGTCCGCCGACGAACGCCGCGAAGTCGGCCGGGTGATCGCGGAAGCACTGTCGGCGTATCGGATGCAGGCGGCGTAAGATTGCCCCCAGTGGTGGGGCCCACTCCTTCAAAGCCCCAGCACATCATCCATATCGTAACGCCCCGCCGGCTTGCCGGCGAGCCACAGCGCTGCCTTCAGCGCGCCGCGGGCGAAGATCATGCGGTTTTCGGCGCGGTGGCCGAGTTCCAGCCGCTCGCCATCCCCGGCCAGCAGCACGAGATGGTCGCCGGCCGCACTGCCGCCGCGCAGGCTGGCAAAGCCGATTTCGCCGGCGGCGCGCGCGCCCTGGCCGGCGCGCCCCGGCATCGCGACATCGGCAAGCCGCTGCCCCCGCGCCGCCGCCGCCACCGCGCCCAGCGCCAGCGCCGTGCCCGACGGCGCATCGACCTTGGCGCGGTGGTGCAGCTCGGCGATTTCGATATCCCAGTCGAGCGCGCGCGCCGCCTGCGCCACCAGCCGCGCCAGCACGGCGACGCCCAGGCTCGTATTGGCCGATTGCAGCACCGGCAGCGTGCGCGCCGCGCGGTCGATCAGTGCCTGGTGCGCCGGTTCCAGCCCGGTGGTGCCGATAACGATGGCGGTATCATTCTCGCAGGCGGCATCGAGCGTTGCCTCCAGCGCCGCCGGCGAGGTGAAATCGATCAGCACATCGCTGGCATGGGCGAGCGGGCCGGGGTTGGCGCAGATCGTCATCGCCGGCGGAAACGGCGGCCCGAGCGTTCGCCCGACGGCGACATGGCCGGCACGCTCGATGGCGCCGGCCAGCATGGCGCGCGGCTCGGCCGCCACCGCGGCGATCACCGCCTCACCCATCCGCCCCCCGGCGCCGAGCACGCCGATTTTTATCCTGTCGCCCATGGTGATGTTCTGGACCGGCAACGCCGGCGGCGCAATCGGGCTTGGAGCAGTGCCGGCTCATCGCTAGCGTAACGACCATGCGCGCTGCCGTCCCTGCCCCGATGCCCGCCGCGATGACGTGCGACGCCGTCAGCCCGCGGGTCGGGACGCCGCCGGCGCACCGGTGACCATTTGGCCGCGATGAGGAAAGTGCTGTTCGTCTGCAGCCAGAACCGGCTGCGCAGCCCGACGGCGGAACAGGTTTTCGCCAGTCACCCCGGCATCGAGACTGCCTCGGCCGGCACCAACAACGACGCCGAAACACCGCTCACGACCGAACTGGTGCAATGGGCCGATATCATCTTCGTGATGGAGAAGCAGCACCGCAACAAGCTGCAGAAGCGCTTTCGCTCGGCCCTGCGCACGGCCAGGATCATCTGCCTCGACATCCCTGACGACTATGATTTCATGGATGAAGGGCTGGTGCGACTGCTGCTCGCCAAGGTCTCCCGCCACCTGCCCTTGTGATTGCCGCTCGGCGGAATCCGGCGTGCCGACCTTTCGCGGCCCCGATGGGCTGTGGGAGGGCCATCGTGTCGAGGAGGTAGCGACGCCGCAAGCATTCGGCCGCGATCCGGTGCTGGTGTAGCGGTTCTAAGACGCCCGCCGTGCCGCGGCTCAACGATCGTCTTCGCCTTCGCGCTCGCCGCCACCTTCGCCTTCGCCTTCGCCGCCGCGGTGACAACGCACGCATTTGTCGATGTTGCCGCCAATGCCTTCGTCGCGATGTTCGGCGCGCACTCGTTCCGGATCATGGGCGTGGCAGCCATAGCAGGTGTAGCGCGCCAGATCGCCGCCGACATGGCAGGTGGCGCAGGGCGCGGCGTGATCGCCATCGAGGCGGAACAGCCGGTCATGGTCGAAAGTCGCCGGCTCCCAGGCGGTAATGGTGTGGCAGCGGGCGCAGGACAGCGTGCCGATGCCGCGATGCATGGCGTCGCCCGGCGGCTGGTGGCAGGTGGCACAGCGGGCGGCGGTCGCCGACGCCAGCAGTTCATGGCGGAAGCGCGCCGGCTGCCATCGATCGGTGCCATGGCACTCGCTGCACGCGGCCCCGGCCACCGCCTTGTGCAGCGGCGCCCGCCGGCCGGTCGGTGCCGTGTGGCACGCCCGGCAATCGCCGCGGATAGCCGGTTGCAACAGGGCATGGCGGAAGCCCACCGGGCTGTGGCCGGTCAGCGCCGGCCCGGCGTGATCGCTGTGGCAGGCGAGGCAATCGGGCTCGGTCAATTGCTGATGGAAAGCCGCCTTGCCGGCGGGCAGCGCGGCACCGGTGGTGGCGAAGCGCCCGATTCGCGCCGGCGCGTGGCAGGTGATGCAGCGCGCCGCCACCGCCCCGCGCAGCGGCGCGTGGCAAGCGAAGCAATCTCCGGCGATGGCGGCATGCGCCGGCATCACCGGCCCCGGCGCCAGCATCGCCTGCGGCCAGGCGAAGCACAGCGCGATGATGGCGGCCAGCGCGACCAGGATCAGCGGCAGCCCGAGCCGCGCCATCACTGCCAATCCCAGAACAGCAGCGTCGAGACCAGATGCGCCACCGCCAGCACGGCGAAGGCCAAAGTGATCGGCACATGGACGACCCGCCATTGCTTGACGAGATCATAGGTCAGGCTGTCGCGGTGCAGTCGCTCGTCGATCGCGGCGGCGTCGAGGCCGGCCGCCGCCAGCCGATCGCGCGCGCCGGTCAGCCGCGTGCGCGCGCGGCCGAGCAGGTATTTCCCGGTCAGGCCGCTGGCGACATTGACCAGCATCGCCAGAAGCGCCGCCCAGGCCAGCACGGCGTTGAAATGGATGCCGGCGTGGACGAGCACCAGCAGCGACCCCGCCCAGGCCAGGCGCTCGTGCCGACGCAGCAGCTCGACCGGCTTGCCGCTGCTGATGAGCTTCCGCTTGCGCAGCGAATAGGCGAAGGACGCAGCGATCAGCGCCACGCCCGGAATGCCGAGCCAGCGGCCGATCCACACCTGCCCCGACAGGTGCAGCGCCGCATCGACGAGCAGCGCCAACATGGCCAGCGCCGCCAGCGACATGGCGAAGGGCAGGACTTCACGGCTGATCAGCCTCGCACTGCGGACGGACATTGTCGTTCCTCGCGCAACGACAATTGCCGCGACCGGGCGCGGCGTCATTGATGCCGGTCAAACGCCCGGGTAACGAACTGGGCCCATGACCATCCGCAGCATCGTCATCCTCACCGGCGCCGGCATTTCGGCCGAAAGCGGCGTGCCGACGTTCCGTGGCCCCGATGGGCTATGGGAGGGCCATCGCGTCGAGGATGTGGCGACGCCGCAGGCGTTTCGCCGCGATCCGGTGCTGGTGCAGCGCTTCTACGACGCCCGCCGCGCCGCGCTGCGCAACGTCATGCCCAATGCCGCGCATCTGGCGCTGGCACGGCTCGATGCCGAATGGCCGGGGGAACTGCTGCTGGTCACGCAGAATGTCGACGACCTGCACGAGCGCGCCGGATCGCGCCGGCTGCTGCACATGCACGGCGAGCTGAACAGCGCGCTGTGCGCGGCGTGCGGCGCCGCGACACCCTGGACCGGCGACCTTGGCGACCACCCGCCCTGCCCGCGCTGCGCGGCGCCGCGGCTGCGCCCGGACATCGTCTGGTTCGGCGAGATGCCCTACCACATGGACCGCATCGGCGACGCCATCGCCGCCTGCGACCTGTTCGTCTCGATCGGCACCTCCGGCGCCGTCTATCCGGCGGCCGGCTTCGTCGAATGGGCGCGGGACGCCGGCGCGTCGACGCTGGAACTCAACCTCGATCCCAGCGCCGGCACACCGATGTTCGACGAAGCCCGCCACGGCCCGGCGACGCAACTGGTGCCGGCCTGGGTGGAGATGATGTTGCGAGCGAGATCGTACTGAGTGATGATCGCCTGGCGACTGGCGCCGAGCGGCCCCGAAGGAGCGGTGGCAAGGGCGCCGTCGCCGGTGCCTTAGAAGCGATAGCCGAGCGACACGCCGACCTGGTGCCGATTGACACCGGAAATGGCGTTGGTGTCGTAGGAACTGTAACGATAATCGACTTTACCGAAGAAGTGCCGATTATAGGCAATTTCTGCACCCAGGCCGAGACGATAACCGTCAACATTCTCACCGACCGAGAACGAACCGACATTCGCTATCAGGCGACCATTGACATACCCGCCGAGCGCATAGACGAGCAACGCCTCTTCGACCTTCACCCCTACGCGCGCCAAAGCTTCGATGTCGCGCCCGGTGCGCACACAATCACTTCCGGCACATATTTTGGCGGTCGAACCGCCAATGCCAAGCTGTGGCCCGATCACAAATTTCGAGCCGAGACGGAAATCATACCCCAAGCCACCGGCATAGGCCAACCCTGATCGGCTGACGCCTGCAAAGCCGATATTGTCCCAAGCAAGACGACCCTCGACCCAGGGGCCGGTAAAGTCCTGTGCGGCTGCGGGCGCAGCCAACCACAGGCCGGCCAGACCGACGATTATCATCTTCATTTTCCGACCCCGTTGCCAACAGAATGCTTCAACATCTTCGCTTGGCTGCAAGCCGACAGCCGCGACGCGCGTCGAATAAGCATTTCAGAAAATCAGTGCAACGAAACAACTGAGGAATTCATCCGAATTGGTCGCTAAACGCCCCGGCTGCGACGTTCATACTAATCGGTACAAATTCCAAGCGCAGAGACAGAAGGGTGCGCCGCAATTTGGCCACAGCTGTCGCTTGCTCATGTACCTCCATCCCGGGCACGATGAGCCGCACAGCCAACGCCACCGGCAGACAGGGGGCGCCTGCGGAGCCAAAGATTCTGGCAGACAAGCCCTGGAGGGCGAAGCGGCCAGCCCGATGAGCAGAGCGCGGCCGCGCTTCGACACTTTCCACGTCGGAGTGCGCAACGCTCGCGCACCGCCGCCCGCGGCGTGCGGTGACGCGCCGGCCGCCCGCTCGTCAGCTGCAGCGCACCTCGCCGCTGCCGGCCTTGCGCGTCGTGCAGCGCGCGCCGCCGGTGATGACGACGTCACCCGATCCGGCGATGTTGACCGCGGCGGTGCCGCTGACGCGCGCGGCGATGTCGCCCGATCCGGCCAGGCTGACGGTAGCGGTTTCGCAGGCGAGGCCGCCGAGGTGCAGGTCGCCGCTGCCGGCGAGCGCGATGCTGGCCGAGCGGCAGCGACCGCTGGCGGTGAGATCGCCCGAACCGGCGAGGTCGATCGCCACCGAGGCCGCATCGATCTGCGCGACGGACAGGTCACCCGAGCCGGACAGCTTGGCCTCGAACGCCGGGCCGCTGCCACGATCGGCGGTCACATTGCCGGAGCCGCCAAGGCGGACGCCGTGCAGCGCCGGCAGGGTAACGGTGATGCGCACCGGCTCGCTGCGGCCCCAGGACCAGTCGCCGCGCTTGTGGCCGATCTTCAGCGTGCCGGCTTCGACGCGAATGTCGAGCCGGTCGAGCCGGTCGGCCGGACCACGGGCAACCACGCTGGCGGCGCGGCCGGTGAGGATGGTGATATCTTCCGACCCGGATGCCGAAACCCGATCGAAGCCGGAGGCGGGGAAACTGCGCTCGGCGGCGCTGGCGGCGGAGCCGGCCGCAAGCATGGCGAGCAGGGACAAGGCGGTACCGGTCTTCATGCGAACCTCCGATTGTGTATTGCACGCACAATACACATTGGCGATGGCGGCGCAAGCCCCCGGGCGTCAGCCGCGGCGGGCGACGGCGCGCGGCGCGGCAAGGCCTTCAAGGCGCAGGATGTTCAGCTCGATGACGAAGAAGCACAGGATCCACAGCGCCGAATCGTAGAAATCGAGCAGGCTGCCCTGCCAGCCCCAGATGGCGGCGCAGATCAGCGTCATCGCATAGAGCAGCGACTTGACCAGCGATCGCAGCCGGAACGCCGCCGTGCCGGTGTCGGTCGGCCACAGGATGTCGGTCCAGATCATCGCCGAAATGGCGAGCCAGGTGACGGCGTTGGTGACTTCGATCCAGTCGGCGGCGCCGATGTAATGGCGCAGCGCATAGAGCGCGCAGGCATAGCCGGCGAGTTCGCAGGCCAGCGGCAACGGCCGCACCACGGCGGGCACGCCGCCGCGCGCCGAAAGCCGGGTTTCATATTCGAAGACGCCGAGCAGGATCAGCCAGCCGAGCTGGTCGATCGCGCGGTGCGGCTCGGGATCGAGATAGAGGAAGGTGCCGACATTGAGGATGAGGAGCCCGTAGAGGACGGTCTTGAACACCGCCAACCCCCGGGCCCTCACCCTGCGTCAGTCCTGCCGGCCGATCGCGATCAGGCCGCTTTCAGCACCTGTTCGATCTTCTGCTGCGCCGCCGGCTCGTCGATGTTTTCCATCGCGGCGAGTTCGCGGGCGAGGCGGCCGATGGCGGCTTCGTAGATCTGCCGCTCGGAATAGCTCTGTTCCGGCTGATCCTCGGCGCGGTGCAGGTCGCGCACCACCTCAGCGATCGAAACGAGATCGCCCGAGTTGATCTTGGCTTCATATTCCTGGGCGCGGCGCGACCACATGGTGCGCTTGATGCGCGGCTTGCCCTTCAGCGTGGTGAGCGCCTCGGTCAGCGTCGCCTGGCTCGACAGCTTGCGCATGCCGACGCTTTCCGCCTTGTTGGTCGGCACGCGGAGCGTCATCCGCTCCTTTTCGAAGCGCAGCACGAACAGTTCCAGAACGGTACCGGCGATTTCGGAGCGCTGCAGTTCGACGACGCGGCCGACTCCGTGCTTGGGATAGACGACATAATCGCCCACTTCGAAACTGAGCGGCTTGGCAATAGCCATCGGCGTGTCCATTCCTCTTATCCTGACCGACGGCGGCGATAAGGACCCTCGAGCGGCCACGCCAGGGCGGCGGGCGGCGGGCTCACTCCATCAGCGTCGGGCAACCTGCCTGTTGTGACCCAAGGTTCGTCCCGACAACCCGGCAGGGGGGCCAACGACGGGGGAACCGGCGAACCGCGGCGGCGCTCTTTTCGGCACCGCCACAGGAATGTCATAGCAGGATTGTTGCCGGAATTCTACTGCCACGCGGCCATGCCGCACGGCGGCCCCGGCGGGCCGCCTGGCGCTGCGCCCGGAACGCGCCGAACCGAAGCCGGTTCCGGCGCGTCCCGTCGCGATCTCAGTTGCCGCTGCCCGGCTTGTCGGAGAAGAACTTCTCGAACTTGCCGTCTTCACCCTTGTGCGAATCGGCGTCGGCCGGGGTTTCGCCCTTGGTGGTGATGTTGGGCCATTGCGCCGAGAAGGTGGCGTTCAGCTCCATCCACTTTTCAAGGCCGCCTTCGGTATCCGGCAGGATCGCCTCGGCCGGGCATTCGGGTTCGCAGACACCGCAATCGATGCACTCGTTCGGATTGATGACGACCATGTTCTCGCCTTCGTAGAAGCAGTCCACCGGACAGACTTCGACGCAGTCCATGTACTTGCACTTGATGCAGGCTTCGGTGACGACGTACGCCATCCAGATCTCCCCCGGGGCCAGGCCCACATTGACGATAGGAACGGGGCGGGGCCCGTCCATGTTGAACACATGACGCTGCTAGACCGGCGCCCGCGCCCGCGTCAATGCTCGCCGGCGGCGCGAGCGGCGGACGGCGGTCACCGCCCGCGCCGGCTCAGGCCGCGATCAGCTCGCGGGTATCGGCATCGCAGCCGCCATCGCTGCCGGTCGCCGCTGCCAGCTGCCGCAGGTCGGTGTAGAGATGGCGGGCTTCCTCATAGGCGCCGCGCCGATCGGCGATGCCTTCGACGCGCACCACGATGATCTCGTCGCCGCGCGGAAAGCTGAGCACCGCGCCGGCGCGCACCAGCGCCGAGGGGCGATCGATCACACGGCCATCAAGGCGCAATCGTCGGCTTTCGCAAAGGTCCTGGGCAGCGGATCGTGATTTGGCGAGACGCGCAAACCACAGCCATTTGTCGAGCCTGAGCCCTGCCCCGTAGACCAATTGCTACCTGCCTTTCCTGTGGACTGCCGCCGGCACCGGATCGCTGCCGAACGACACTGTGGCGAGGATGGCGAAAGGAGATCCGGCCGGCGCCCGCGCCTCGCCAACCGGTTCCGGTGAAATCTGCGCCCGGCGCTGGCCGCGCCAGGCAAAGCCCTGGTTGCCGTCGACCGCCTGCAACCGGCAGCCGAGCGCCCGCATCAGCCGGGCAAAGCCATCGGCGCGCAGCCCGGCCGAGGCCGCCCAATTGGGATCGGGCAAGAACGGTGCCCGGCCGTCGCGCTTTTCATGGATGGCGCGCGCCAGCCGATCGACCATGTCGACGCGCACCGCCTCGGCCCCGATCGGCCAATAGCCGGCCGCTTCCAGGAACCCCTGCGGCAGGCCGGGCGCAACCTCGATGCTGGTCCGCCCCGGCGGCGGCAGCGCCGGCAGCGTCGCCACGTCGTTCCACACCGCCCAGAGCGCCAGCCGCCAGCGCGTCGGTTCGGGACGGAGCAGCGCGCCCACGAAGACATGCACGACGCCCAGCCGCACGCCGGCGCGGCGCAACGCCTCGCGGTCGCCGCGGGTGAGGGCATCGACCTGCGTCTCGGCATCGCCGCGGCGCAGATTGCCGAGCGTTTCGACCAGGCGGACGATCAGGCCGCGCGCCGGCGCCGAGACCTGGTCACGCAAGCCACCGAGGCGGACCAGCGGGCCCAATTGCGTCAGCAGCGCCGCGCCGAACCAGGCCTCCAGCCGCTCCTGCACGCGGCGGCGATCGTCGGGGGTGAGCGTTGCCAGCGAGCGATCGAGTTCGATGCGCGGCGCCATGGCGTCGCGGCCCTTGCGCAGGCTGGCGACGCGGGCGCCGTTCCACAGCAGCCGCGGCGGCATGCGGCCATGGAAATCGAGCGCGAAGGCGTCGTCCCCGGCTTCGGCCAGCGCCTTGGCGCGCCCGGCGAGCACCTTGACGAGATGGCGTTCGGCGGCAGCCAGCAGCAACCGCTGCTCGCCGGCGCGGGCCAGCGGATCGACATGGAAGCGGAAACCCTCCAGCCGGCCGATGGCCTCCCCTTCCACCGCGACAGTGCCATCGGGATCGATCTCGACGCGCTGGTCACCGCCTTTCACCCTGAGGTCGCGCAGCAGCACGGCGGTGCGGCGATCGACGAAGCGCTGGGTCAGCGCGCCGTGCAGCGCGTCGGACAGGCGATCCTCGACCTCGCGGGTGCGCGCCGCCCAATGCGCGCCATCGTTCAGCCAGCCAGCGCGATTGGCGACATAGGTCCAGGTCCGCGCCCCGGCGATGCGATCGGCGAGCGTTTCGACATCGCCGCTGACCCGGTCGAGATGGGTGAGTTCCGAGGCGATCCACGGATCGGGCAGCTTGCCATCGCCTTCCGAAAGATGCCGGAACACCCGGCCGACCAGCCGCGAATGGGCTTCGGCCCCGGTCTTGCGGAAATCCGGCAGGCCGCACGCCGCCCACAGCCGGGCGACGCCGCGGGCACCATAGGCACGCTCCATCACCCAGGGTTCGCCGGCGAGACGCTTCAGCACCGCCATGTCGATGGCATCGTCGGCACGGGTCAGTTCGACGCGCCCCGGGCGCATCTCCAGCGAAGTGATCAGCTTGGGCAGCGACGAGAAATCGAGGTTGGTATTGCGCCACACCAGCTGCTCGAGCGGATCGAAGCGATGCGCCTCCAGCCCCTCGATCTCTTCGGGCGTGAACGTCGGCCCGGTTTCGGCGCCGAGCTGCACCGTGCCGAAGGTGCCATCCTTCTGGTAGCGACCGGCGCGGCCGGCGATCTGCGCCATTTCCGAAAGCATCAGGCGGCGGTGGCGGCGGCCGTCGAATTTCGACAGCGAGGCAAAGGCGACATGGGCGATATCCATGTTCAGCCCCATGCCGATCGCATCGGTGGCGACGAGATAATCGACCTCGCCCGACTGGTACATCGCCACCTGGGCGTTGCGGGTGCGCGGGGACAGCGAGCCCATCACCACCGCGGCGCCACCCTTCTGCCGGCGCAGCATTTCGGCCAGCGCATAGACTTCGGTGGCGGTGAAGGCGACGATGGCGGTGCGGCGCGGCAACCGGCTGAGCTTCTTCGATCCGGCATAGACCAGCGTCGAAAAGCGCGGCCGGGTGATGATCTCGATATCGGGGATGAGCTTGCGGAGCAGCGGCCGCAGCGTTTCGGAGCCGAGGATCATGGTTTCGGCATAGCCGCGGGCGTGCAGCAGCCGATCGGTGAAGACATGGCCGCGTTCGGGATCGGCGCCGACCTGGCCTTCGTCGATGGCGACAAAGGCGACGTCGCGATCGGTCGGCATCGCCTCGACAGTGCACAGGAACCAGCGCGCGCCCTCGGGCACGATCTTTTCCTCGCCAGTGATCAGCGCGACCTTGTCGGCGCCCTTCAGCGCGACGACGCGATCATAGACTTCGCGGGCCAGCAACCGCAGCGGGAAACCGATGATGCCGCTGGCATGGCCGCACATGCGCTCGACGGCGAGATGGGTCTTGCCGGTGTTGGTGGGGCCGAGAACGGCGATGACGGGGCCGATGGGGCCAAGCGCGGCGCCGCCGCGCGGGTTCGAAAGGGAGCGAAGCGCCGTCACCCGCCCGATCTTGGGGAGGCAGCGCCGAAGCGCAATGCGGTCTTTCGACCAAGAGGCACACCCTGCCGGCTCATCGCGTCCTTTGCGTCAGTCAGCGTCACAACGGATCGCATGGCATCCCGGTTCGCGCAAGTGACCGTTCAAAGACACCGGCTCATCACATACCATCTTTTGCGGGAGGCGTGTCCCGGTTGACACAACCCCTGCGATTCGACGACAGATTCGCGTGGCGCATCGCATGCGCTGGAACATTCAAGGGGGAATGGGGTTGTTCCAGCCCGAATTGACCAGCCGGGACGGCAGTGCCGTGCTCGGCGCTCAGGCCGGATACGCCCCCACCAGCTTTCTGCCGGCTGCTGTCCTTGATGGATTGCAGCGCCTCGCCGCCCCTGCCGGCGATTTCGACCTCGCCATCGACCTCGGCCACCGCATCGGCAGCCGGCGCTGGTGGCTTGGCCTCGCCGCGCTGACCGGCCTGTGCGGATCGGCACTGTCGCTGGGCCTGATGGCGCCGCCGCTGCCGACGCTGCCGGGCCAGCGGCTGACGCCGAGCCAGCGCGAGGCCTGGGCGCCGCTCGCCATTGCGCCGCTGGCGCGCGGCGCGACCACCGGCACGGTGACGCTGCCGCTGGCCGGAAAAGTGGTGCCGCTCGCCGAAACGCCGGAGCGGCCGCGGCTCGAATTGACCGCGAAGCTTGGCGCCGCCGACAGTTTCGAAGCCGTGCTGCGCCGCGCCGGGGTGGGGCGTGACGAGATTGCCGCGGTCGCGGCGCTGGTGCGGCCCGCCGCCAATCTGGGCGCGCTGCCGCGCGGCGCCGAATTCGATATCGTGCTCGGCCGGCGCGCCACCAAGTCGGTGCCGCGGCCGCTGGAATCGCTGGTGTTCCGCGCCGCTTTCGACCTGCGCCTCGAAGTCCGCCGCGCCGCCGATGGCGGGCTGGGGCTGAAGCGCGTGCCGATCGCCGTCGATTCAACGCCGCTGCGCGTCCAGGGCCTGGTCGGCGGCAGTGTCGAACGCGCCCTGCGCAGCGCCGGCGTGCCGTCACGGCTGGCCAGCCAGTTCGTCAGCACCATGGCCTATGCCGTCGATTTCCAGCACGGCGTCGGCAAGCGCGACCGTTTCGACATCGTTGTCGAGCAGGATCGCGCCGAAACCGGCGAGGTCCGCCACGGCGACCTGCTGTTCGCCGCGCTCACCCGCCCCGGCAAGGACGCCATCGAGCTCGGCCGCTGGAGCCTGGGCGGCCGGCCGCAATATTTCCGCGCCTCCGGCGAAAGTGCCAAAAAGGGCCTGATGAAGACGCCGGTCGATGGCGCCCGGCTGACCTCCGGCTTCGGCATGCGCTTCCACCCGCTGCTGTCGTACAGCCGCATGCACCAGGGCGTCGATTTCGGCGCGCCGCACGGCAGCCCGATCTATGCCGCTGCCGGCGGCAAGGTCGCCTTCGCCGGCGGCCATGGCGGCCATGGCAATTACATCCAGCTGCGCCACACCAACGAGCTGATCACCGGCTATGCGCATCTGTCACGCTTCGCGGTGCGATCGGGGCAGCAGGTCACCCAGGGCCAGGTCATCGGCTATGTCGGCTCGACCGGCCTCTCGACCGGGCCGCACCTGCATTATGAAGTCTGGCTGCGTGGCCGGCCGGTCAATCCGGTGCAGCTGAAGTTCATCGGCGGCACCCAGTTGCAGGGCCAGGATCTCGGCCAGTTCCTCGCTTTCATGAACCGGATGCGTGGCCTGTCGGTCTCGGGCGGCGCCGAGCCGGCGCCGAAGCGGCGCCGCTGAAGCCGGCGCCGGCTCTGGCCAGCCCCCGCCGCAAGCGCTACGACGGCGCCATGCGCACCTCTGCCATCCTGGTCGCCAGCGTCGTGGCGCTCATCGCCGTCACCGCCGAATCCTTCCCGCGCCCGCAACGGGAAATCGCCAGCATCGTCAGCCCGCTATGGGCCGATGAGGACAGCCGCGACCGCGCCGGCGAGGCTGCCGCCGTGATCCGCAAGCTCGGCATCAAACCCGGCCAGGTCGTCGCCGATATCGGCGCCGGCAGCGGCTATTACACCATGCGCGTCGCCCCCGTGGTGGCGCCCGGCGGCCGCGTCATCGCCCAGGACATCAGCAGCCGCTATCTCGACCGGCTGCGCAGCCGGGTGCGCCGCGCCGGGCTGCGCAACGTCAGCTTCGTGCAGGGCACGTCATCCGATCCGCGCCTGCCCAAGGGTCGTGTTGATGTCGCGCTGCTGATCCACATGTATCACGAGATCGCCCAGCCCTATGCGCTGCTCTACCGGCTGCGGGCGAGCCTGAAGCCGGGCGGGCTGGTGGCGATCGTCGATCTCGATCGCCCCGCCGAACAACATGGCATGCCGAAGGCGCTGCTGGCCTGCGAGGTCAAGGCCGTCGGCTATGAACTCGTCTCGATCGCCGATCTCGAGCCCGGCTATCTCGCCGTCTTCCGCCCCGGCGCGCCAGTGAACCCGGCCAGCGTTCGCGCCTGCCGCAGCTGACCGGTCAGTCCGTCGGCTACCTCGCCGCCGTCAGCGCCGCCTGGACGACGAGGCCGAAAATGGCGCCGGCGGTAAGCGGGCTGCGCAGCCGCGGATACCAGGCCGGCAGCCCACCGGCGCGCAAATCCCAGAGGAAGTGCACCCCGAGCAGCAGCGCGATGCCGGCCAGTTGCAGCGGCCGCAGCCCGGCGGGCAGCATCAGCAGGGCCAGCCCGGCCAAGGTCGGCAGCATGGCGAGCGCCACCACCCGATGCCGGGGGCGACTGCGCGCCACTTCGAAACCCCAGCGCGCACCACCGAGAAACGACAGGATCAGCGCGCCATAGGCCGCCGCGAACAGCGCCGCCGGATCGGTGAGCGACGGCCAGACCAGGCTGGCCAGCGGCGGCAGCAGGAACGGCGCCAGCCCGGCCAGGCCATAGCCATGAACGATGCGCGGCGGCACGGAAAGATCGGGCGCGGATTTCAGCATCGGTACCCCTTCAACATCGCCTCGTCGCGCGGTCATCGGGAGTTTGCAAGCCGTCACGATGCCACAGCCGGCGCGCCGATTTCGAGCGGCTGCGTCAGCCGGCGCCGCCCTGCCAGCGCGCGAAGATCGCCGTCGGCAGGATGAGGCCGCGGGCTTCCTCGCGCACGCCCATGTCACCGGCCTCGATGCTGCCGCCGGCCCCCGCCATCGCCTCGTCCATCAGCGCCTGCAGCGCCAGCGCCGACAGGCGGATGGCATAGACGGTCAGCACCAGGAACGCCGCGTCATCGGCCAGCAACTGCCGCGCCAGATGGACAAGCTCCGGCAGGTCGCGCTCCAGGCTCCACACTTCGCCATCCGGCCCGCGGCCATATTTCGGTGGATCGAGCAGGATGCCATGATAGCGGCTGCCGCGCCGCACCTCCCGCCGCAGGAACTTCAGCGCATCATCGACCAGCCAGCGCACCGGCGCGCCGTCCAGTCCCGACAGCGCCGCATTCTCGCGCGCCGAAGCCACGGCCTTTTTCGAGGCATCGACATGGGTCACCTCGGCCCCCGCCGCTGCCGCGACCAGGCTGCCGACACCGGTATAGCCGAACATGTTGAGCAGCTTCATCCCCGGCCGCAGCCGCGCCGCCGCCCAATCCCATTGCGCCCCCATGTCGGGGAAAAACGCCAGATGCCGGAACGCCGTGTTGCTGGCGTGAAAGCGCACGTCTCCGCGCGCCAGCGGCCAGCGCGCCGGCACCTGCGGCTGCAACAGCCAGCGGCCGCCGCCCTCCTCGTCACTGCCGCCGACGAACTCGCCATCGGCCTGCCATTCCGCCGCTGCCGGCCGCCACATCGCCTGCGGTTCCGGCCGGATGAACTTGTACGGGCCATAGCGCTCGAGCTTCCGGCCGCCGCCGGAGTCGATGAGGCCGTAATCGGGCCAGGGCTCGGTGACGAGGACGGTCAGAGGCATGAAAGGAAAAGTGCTTCCGGAACTGCTTGCATCGACGTTGCAGCGACTCCTCCCCCTGGAGGGGGGAGGCGACTCGCCCGAAGGGCGGCGGGAGGGGGTGGTCCCCACCTGCAAAGGCTTTGGCGTGGGGCGACCACCCCCTCCCGGGCCGCCCTGCGGGCGTCT
>JAIXZK010000322.1 GCA_027489695.1 Sphingomonadales bacterium | reverse complement strand
GGCGCTGGGCTGTGCGTCCATGATATAGCGTACGGATCGATCGTCCTTGATCTTGAGCAACGAATCGATCCAATCTACGATGCTTGGCGATGTCCGCGCGTTTTCTCGCTCTTGTCGATGGGTTTCTGGCAACTGGTAGTTTCACGCTCTTCGCCTATGGCGCCACGCTCGCTTTGCGCGATACGCGCCACACCGTGCAGGGACGCCTGCTGATTGCGCTGCTGTTCTGTCTGACGTTCCTGTCGTTCACAATGGTACCGGGCGCACAACTGCTTTCACCTCCTTTGTTCACGTTTTCAAAGGCGATCGGGGTTTTCAACCTCGGGCTTCTGTGGTGGCTTTGCCTGTCGGTACTTCGCGATGATTTCCGGATTGACGGGCGCGCAACCGTCGGATTGGTCGCCCTTTCCTTGGTCCCAAGCGTATATTTCGTTGAACATCTGGGAATCGATGTGCCGTTTGGTGGCACGGTGAGCAGGCTTGGTAACATCCCGCCGATGATCATGGTCGCCCATGTCGTCTGGGTCGCCTTGTCCGAACGCGGCACCGATCTTGTCGAACCGCGTCGGCGAGCGCGCCTCTTGCTTGTCGTCGCGCCGCTACTGGCACTTATGGTGTCGCTGCTGACCGAGTCGATGGAGAGCCCGCATCTTGCGGCGATTCTACGGAGCGCACTGGGCGTTCTCCCGGTCCAGCTTGGATTGCTTTTCTGGTTGTCCAGCATGCGCACCGAACCGCTGCAGTTCAAACCACCGGCCAAGGCGATCCTCGATCAACCCCGAGTCGATCCAAAAGATCTGGCCTTGCAGCGACGCCTGATGCAGGCGATCGAGACAGATCATGTCTATCTGCGCCCGGGGTTGACGATCGACGATCTGGCCGACCTCCTCAAGGCGCCGACGCACCAACTTCGGCACTTGATAAACACCGGGATGGGCTTCCGAAACTTCTCGGCCTTCCTGAACGGCTATCGCCTGGCGCATGCAAAATCGGCCTTGTCCGATGTCGATCGCGCCCGCGATACCGTCCTTGCCATCGCTTACGAGGCGGGATTTTCGTCGCTGCAATCCTTCAATCGCGTTTTCAAGGAGATGGAAGGTCAGACGCCGACGGATTTCAGGTCGGCAGCGCTTTCATTGAACGCTCAGAACTGAAAAAATCGCCCCATTTGCGAACATGAGTGGCTTTTTTCGGCATTGAGGAGACGGATTGCGTCGCTTTGGGCTTGGGTTGGACACCGTTTCAACCGGAGTTACCGAAGATGAAGACCACAAAGTTCGCAATCGTTCTTGCCACCGCCGCGATTGGCGTGCCGAGCCAATCTCTGTCCGCGGCAGCCCCGACCAAGAGCCAGCAACGCGGCAGCGTTATCAGCGTCGAGTCCCTCGGGGCATTGAGCCAGATCACGCTACAGAAGATCGCGGCCGAACTGCCCGGTGCAATTTCCGTCAAGCAGGGCGTTGAACTGTCCCGGATCACTTACTGGACCGTGTTCAAGGGCAAGCCGACGAAGGTGTCCGGGTTGTTTGTGGCACCTGTCGGCGGACCTCCTCCCAAAGGTGTCGTCATGTATCTGCACGGCACGAACAATACGCGGGCGTTGTCGCCTTCGCAGCCCGACAGGGCGGACGGCGATACCGAGGCAGCTGTCTTTGGCGGCAATGGCTATTTTGTTGTTCTGCCCGACTATATCGGTCTCGGCGTGTCGCACGAACCGCACCCGTACATAATTGCCAAACCGCTGGTCGATGATTCGATCGACATGCTGAAGGCGGTGCGACAGGTGGCCAGGGATCGAAAGCTCGGCTGGTCGCCAAATCTGTTCATGATGGGCTTCTCGCAGGGCGGCCAGGTGGTCGCCGGCGTCCATCGCGTATTGGATCGCCGCCCATTGCGCGATTACCGACTGAAGGGGTCCGTTGGCATTGCCGGTCCCTACGAACTGCGAAAGACGTCACTGCGGAAGGCGGTCGAGAGCCAATGTCTCAAATGCACGGGCTACCTGGCGTGGGGAGCATCGGCCTATTCCTTCTACTACGGCCACCCCCTCAGCGACGCGCTGAAGCCGGCATATGTCGATGTCGTGCCCGGACTTTTCGATGGTTCGAAGACGATGCTGCAAATTGGCGCCGCCTTGCCAGCCAAGATCGAAGACATGTTTCAACCCCAGTTTCTGGCGGCCATGCAGACCAATGGTCACAACTGGTTCACCAAGGCGCTGGATCGGAATGAAACATATCGCTGGCGGCCTGTCGCCCCGTTTCGGCTTTATTATGGAGAGGCAGACCGTGATGTGACGCCTGCAGCCTCCGCCGCCTTCTTTAACTATGCCAAGCCTCGCAGCGGAAACATCAGTATGTATTCGCTGGGACCTATCGACCACCAAACCAGCATTTCAATGGCATATGCCCCGGTGCTCAAGTGGTTTACAGAGATGACCGATACCGATGCTCGCTGATCACCGCTCATCGAACGGCCGCCGGAGGTACCCTTCAATCGGTTCTTGTTCGCGAGAATTGGTATGATAGGAGCTTCGGCTCGGGTGGTGCGAAAGATCCGCCGCTCCAGAACTGGTCCAACCCAAGAAAATTCGAGGATGTCATTGCAGCACTCGCGCGAGTGCCGGCTTCTGGCACAAGCCGACGTTCGCTGAGCCCGCCACAAATGACGGCTTTGTCCCATAAGCGGGCGAGAGTTGCGCTTGCAGTCTACAACACCCAAGAAAAATGGCGTCTGGGGCCCACGGCCCCAGCCGCCGGAGGCCTACTTCTTACCTCTGCCCCCGCGACCGCCGCTCGCCCCTACGGTTTCCGCTCGTCGCGCTCGACAGCCGGCGTGGCGCTTTCTTCGGCGGCGGCGGCGGGGTTTCGTCAACCGGCACGCCCAGCGCCGGATCGAAGCCGAGCATGCGGAAGCTGTCGGCGATGTGGGTGGGCAGGTCGGCGGTCACGTCGAGTTTGCCGCCGTCGGGCAGGTCGATGCGCAGGCGGCGGGCGTGGAGGTGGAGTTTGCGGCTGATGCCGCCGGTAAGGAAGGCTTCCTTGCCGCCATATTTGGCATCGCCGACGATCGGATGGCCGATGGCGGCGGCGTGGACGCGGATCTGGTGGGTGCGGCCGGTCAGCGGCATGAACTCGATCCAGGCGGCGCGGTCGGCGGCCTTGTCGATCATGCGATAGCGGGTGCGCGCTTTCAGGCCGGCTTCGGGATCGACGTGCATTTTCTCGCCGCCGGTGCCGGGTTGCTTGGCGAGCGGCGCGTCGATGTCGCCGGCATAGACATCGGGGACGCCCAGGGTGAGCGCCCAATAGCTTTTGCGCGCGTCGCGACTGGCAAAGGCCTTGGCGAAGAACGCCGCGGCGCGCGCCGTTCGGGCGAGCAGCAGCACGCCCGACGTGTCCTTGTCGAGCCGGTGGACGAGGCGCGGCCGGCTGGCGGCATCGAACTGCAGCGCATCGAGCAGGCCATCGACATGGGTGGTGATGCCGCTGCCGCCCTGCGTCGCCAGGCCCGGCGGCTTGTTGATGACGAGGGCATGCTGGTCGCGGTGAATGACCAGGCTTTGCGCATATTCGATCTGTTCGGGGCTGAGCGGCGGCCGCTCGGCGGGGATCGGGCGGGCGGCGGCAGGTTCGGGGATGGCGTCGGGCCAGGTCAGCGTCTGGCCGGCGGCGATGCGGTCGCCGGGGCCGGCCTTGGCGCCATCCAGCCGCACCGCGCCGGTTTTTGACCAGCGCGAGACGATGTTGAAGCTGATATCGGTCGCATGGCGGTGGAACCAGCGATCGAGGCGGATGCCGTCGTCATCCTCGGCGATGATGGCGCTCGGCATCAGCGGGTCACCGCGAGGCCGGCGAACACCGCCAGCGTCGCCAGCAGCACCGAGGCGAGCGCATAGCCGGCAGCAAGGCCGAGCGCGCCGCGCTGCGCCATGGTGGCGAGTTCCAGGCTGAACGCCGAAAAAGTGGTGAAGCCGCCGAGCAGCCCGGTGCCGAGCAACAGCCGCGCCGGCTCGCCACCGCCGCCTTTCAGCAGCCAGCCGGCGAGCAGCCCCATGGCGAGGCCGCCGGCAATGTTGACGGCAAAGGTGCCGAGCGGAAAGCCATTGGCGAGCGGCGGCAGCGCCAGGCCGGCGAGATAGCGCAGCATGGCGCCGGCGCCGCCGCCGATTGCGACGAGAAACAGGGGAGAGGTCATGCGGCTCGTCGTAGAGCAATATGGCGGTGATGGGGAGGGTGCAGGGTGAGCGGCTCCCGGCGGCCGGCGGGGAGGGGTCTGATCGGTCATCCCGGGCTTGACCCTGGACCCAGTTTCTTTCTGCGGCGACGGGCGAGAAGCTGGGTCCCGGGTCAAGCCCGGGATGACAGGTGGCGACGGCGTCGCACGTCTAGACGACTCCGAACGTCCAGCCCTCCACCACCGCCACCGCCGGAGTCATTGCCGCCGGCTGCCACCAGCGCGCCTCGCCGGCGATGGCACGCAGCCCGGCGGCGGTAACGATGGCGTCGCCGATGTGATCGGGGAAGATCGCGGGGAAATCCGCGGGCAGGGGGTGGCTGCCATGCACCGCCAGCGCCGCATCGAGCGCCGGCCGATCGCGCAGCTTGCCGCGCACCCCGGCCATGCGGGCAAAGGCCTGGGCATAGATTTCGAGAATCATCGGCCCGCCGGCGGGCAGCGGATCGAACGGCCACACCGGCCAGTCGAGCCGATGCAGCAGCCGCATGGCGCTGAGCGTCGCCTTGCCGACCTGCGCGGCGCCGAGCAGCACGAAATTCGAAGT
>JAIXZK010000260.1 GCA_027489695.1 Sphingomonadales bacterium | reverse complement strand
GTTCGCGGGCATCGGCGTCGCTGTCGTTCTTGTCCTTCAGCATCACATATTCGAAGGTGATGCGCCGGGCGTTGTTGGCGCCGGGGTAGGCGGCGCAGGCGCCCAGCAGTTCCTCGATCCCGTATTTCTTGTTGATCGGCACGATCTCGTCGCGGATTTCCTTGGTGACGGCGTGCAGCGAGACGGCGAGGTTGACGCCGATCTCCGCCCCGGCGCGCGCCATCATCGGCACGACGCCTGACGTGCTCAGCGTGATGCGCCGCTTCGACAAGCCCAGCCCCTCGCCGTCCATGACGATGGCGAGGGCATCGCGGACATTGTCGAAATTGTAGAGCGGCTCGCCCATGCCCATCATGACGATGTTGGTCAGCATCCGGCCTTCGGAGGTATAGTTGCTGCCCGGCCGGCCCTTCAGCGTCATCGGGATCTCGTCGTCGTCCTCGTCGTCATCGGGCAGGGCGGCGAGCGCCTTGCCCTCGCCCGGCCATTCGCCGAGCGCGTCGCGGGCGAGCATGACCTGGCCGACGATCTCGGCGGGGGTGAGATTGCGCACCAGCTTCATGGTGCCGGTGTGGCAGAAGCGGCAGTTGAGGGTGCAGCCGACCTGGGAGGACACGCACAGCGTGCCGCGATACGCGTCGGGGATGAAGACGCACTCCGCCTCCTCGCCATCGTCGAAGCGCAGCAGCCATTTGCGGGTGCCGTCGCTCGACACCTGGGCGGTGACCACCTCGGGCCGGCCGACGAAGAAATGCCGGTCGAGCAGCTCGCGCATCTCCTTGGAGATATTGGCGAAGCCGGCGACTTCGGTGGCGCCGCGATGGTAAAGCCAGTGCCACACCTGTTGCATGCGCATCCGCGCCTGTTTCTCGGGGATGCCGATTTCGATCAGCGCGGCGCGGAGCTGGTCCTTGGACAGGCCGATCAGCGGCCGCTTGCCATCAGCGCGCATGGTGGCGGGCTTGCGGGGCAGGGTAACGGGATCGACGTTCCCGCCGGAATAGGGGCTGGTGAGTTCCATCGCAGGCGATATAGGCGCCAGCGGTGGCGGAAGAAAGGCGGGCCTCAGCGCCGCTCCAGGCTGGCCAGCTGCGACAGGATGCTGGCGTCCTTGATGCGATCGTCGGCGGCGAGCAGCAGCGCCTTCGACAATATCTGCGCCAGCATCGCATCGCCTTCGAACGGCAGTGCAATCTCCTCGTCGGCGGCGCGGCGATCGGCAACGATGCACAGATATTGCCCGCCGGGTTCGACGAGGATCGATCCCGATCCCATGTGGATGCGATAGCTGAAACGCTTGCCGGTGACGACGAGGTGCCGGCCATCGATGCGCGCCACCTTGCCAAGTGCCAGCCGCGGCAGCAGCGCCGCCAGCACCGCGGCACGGGTCTCGCCGCTGGCGGTCAGGTCGGCATTGGCATAGCCCTGCCAATAGGTGCCGAAACGCCCATCGGGGCCGCCGTCGCGCCAGCCCGGATCGGCGCCGATGCTGGCGACGCCGACGAACAGATCGACATCGCGCATGGCTTCCGAAAACAGCCGCGGCGGGATGTCGACGAGGCGGACTGGCGGCGCGTTGTACCATGCGGCGAGCAGTTCCCGCTCGCGCTCCCAATCCGTGCGCGGCGGAATTATGGGCCGCAGCGTCCGGAACCGCACCTGGTCGGTGGCGACGCGGATGCAGATGCCGGCGTGCGACAGGTCGTCATCCTGGGTGTGGATGCCTTCCGACCAATATTCGACCTGCAGGCCGAACGCCTTATAGGCTTTCTCCGGATTGTTGTGGTTGTCGAAACCACCTTGCAGCGTTCCGATCCAGCCACGCGCTTTCGCCAGTTCGAGCATCTGGTGCTGGCGCAGGATATGGCCGGCGAAACGGTTGGAATAAGTGTCGGTCTCGCGCTCGGCATCGGTCAGGCGATAGATTTCGCGGTGCGCCTGCTTGAACGGCTGCACGATGCCGGCTGCCGCCAGCGCCGCGCGCCAGGCCAGCACGGTTTCGACATCGGCATCGATCGGGTGCCACAGCGCGATGCGGTCGGTGTCGGCGATCGTCACCGCACTGCCGTCGTTGTCGATCAGCGCGTCCCCCATGGGCCGACCGCTGGCGGTGCTGCCATCGCCGCGGGTCACCTGCCAGACCAGTCGCGCCGCGAGCGGCGCCAGCAGCCGATGCCCAAGGAAGCGCTCACGCCAGGCGGCGAACGGCCAGTCGCGGTTGCTTTCATAGCCGGCCTCGATCCGCGCCACCGCGGCACCGAGCGCGCGCTCCAGCTCGTCCCGTGCCGTACGCGCCGCTTTCAGCAGCGCCGGGTTGCCGGCCTTCAGCGCCGCCGGTGGCGCCTTCAGGGCCTTGCCCGCGGCATCGAACCAGTCGAGCATGGCGCTGCGCCCGGCGACGAGCCGCAGCACGGCGCGGCCACCCTCGCCGTCAAAGCGCCGCTCGCCGGCGGCATCGAGGCCGAGGTCGGGGGTCGCCAGTTCGGCAAGGTCGTCGGCGGTCATGCCGGCGCGTGCCGCCGCCACCTGCAGGGCCGCTTCGACGGCACTGCGCGCGCTCGCCGTCTTCACCCGGCGCAGCAGCCGGTCGAGCTCGGCAGCGCCGGCGGTCGGTGGTTCGACCAGCGCCAGCGCGTGCAGCGCGGCATTGCCGAGCTTGGTCGAGCGCGCGCCGAGATTGGGCACTTTGGTGAAGCAGCGATCGGCGAAATTGCCAAGCGGCGCCGCGGCGCTGGCGAAGCCAAGGGCCCACACCAGCTGCTTGATGGCGTCGGCCTCGGGATCGGGCCGCGCCGGGTCGAGCGGATGCGCCGCCAGCCAGGCGGTGACGTCGGTGACGAAGGTGTCGCGGCCGATCGCGGCCAACCAGCCGGCGGCGCGCTTGGCGAAGGCGGCATTGGGCTTGCTGCCGCCGCTGCCTTCGCTGATCGCGGCAATGATCGGCTGCCAGGCCGGATTGGTGGCGATCGCGGCATCGACAATCGCCGCCAGCGGCCCGACCCAGCCGCTGGCGCCGCCGGCGCCGCTGCGGCTGAACAGCGCGTCGACCATGGCCCGATGGCTGGGCGACACGCCCCAGATACCGCTCGGCAACTGCGCCAATACCCGGCGCCATTCGGCGGGCAGGCCGGTGGCGCCGAGGCTGCGCTTTGCGGCGCCGAGAATGCGGTCCAGCCGCTGGCCGAGCTGGTATTGCGAAAAGGTCTTTATCATCACCTCGGCTTCGCGGGGGGTGATCTCCTCGCACGTCAGTGCGGCGGCGAGTGGCGTGACTGCAAGGCGGACGAGTTCGACCGGGGCGGCAACGAAAGACGCGTCGCCGTCCCGCCAGCGGCGATCTTCCGGGTTCAGGGCGGCCGCCGTCGCGCCTCGACGCGACACGCCGCTTTGCCCGGAGGCTGCGATCTCCGCTTGCAGCGCATTTGCCAGCGCGACAGTCTCGGAGATGGACAGTGGCATCAGCGCCCGGCGGAATCTTTCCGTAATGGCTTCGACAGCTTGTCCATAGTCGTCGCTGCCGATCGCCGCCGCCTTCAGCTTGTCAAGGATTTCCGCCGTCGATCGGCCCGACCACATCGTCACGGCTCAGCCCCCGACCAACGGCACGAGTTGCAGGAAGGTGATTTCGCCGGCGCGGGCGACATCGATCACCGTGTCGGCGCCTTCGATCTGGACATCGTCGACCAGCAGGATGATGCCGCCGCGAGCGAACGCCGCCAGCGCTCGCGCCTGGGCGACTTCCGGATCGAAGGGTGCCCGCTTCCGGTCGCGACGGCGCGGATCGAGCCGCCATTCATCGGCATGCCCCATCCGTGCCGCGGTCGGCAGCGCGGTGCCGCGCCGTTCGAGTTCGAGCACGACGCGCGCCGCGATCAGCTCGCCCGCGGTGACCGGCCAGCCCGCGGCGCTCGCGGCGCGCGGCAATGCCAGCTCGGGCAGCGGCTGCCGCACCGTGCCGGGCATCTCGTCGAAAGCCTTGAAAGCGAGCATCGGCGCCTCCCCCGACCGACCCCAGCGGTCGGCGCAAATTACATCGCCGAAATGCCGCCGTCGACGTGCAGGCCATGGCCAGTGACCATCTTGGCTTCGTCCGACGCCAGGTAAACCGCCGCCCAGGCGACATCGTCGGGCTCGCCGACCGCCCCCAGCGGGATCTGCCGGCCGAGCTTGGCCAGGCCCTCCTCGCGGCCCATCGCGCCGGTCAGCGCCGAAAGGATCGGCGTGTCGATGAACACCGGGTGGATCGAATTGCAGGTGATGCCATAGCGCTGGCGGGCGCAGTGCAGCGCCACCGATTTCGTCAAATGGCCGACGGCGGCCTTGGCGCTGTTGTAGGCGGCGCTGTTGTGGGCAGCGATCACCCCGGCGATCGACGAGATGTTGATGATCGAACCGCGCACGCCGGTGTCGCGCACCGTCCGCGCCATCAGCGGCAGGGCGAGCTTGCAGCCGAAGAAGACGCTGTCGAGATCGATGGCGTGCACCCGCCGCCAATCGTCAAAGCTCGTCGCTTCCACCGTCGATCCGGCGGCGATGCCGGCGTTGTTGACCAGCACGTGCAGGCCGCCGAAGCGCGCCTCGACGAACGCCAGCGCCGCTTCCCATTGCGCCACATCGGTGACGTCATGGCCGATGCTGGCGGCGGCATCGCCCAGCAGCGCCGCCTGTTCGGCGGCGCCGGCGGCGTTGATGTCGGTCAGCAGCACGCGCGCGCCTTCATCGACAAAACGCTGCGCCATGGCGGCGCCAAGGCCCTGGGCGGCGCCCGTTATCAACGCGATCTTGCCGGCAAGGCGAGCCATTCTTCGTCTCCTCTTGTGTGGGCGGCACCATGGCGGCGCTGCCGGCGCCCGGCAAGTCGCGCAAGTCATGGGCTGTAATTGTGATCTTGGCGCAACATAGGCGCTCTTTTCGCAAAGGTAACGGATTGCGACCGTGACGCCGGCACATAACCTGGTCTAACGCAGCTCATCACTTGGCTAGGGGAGATGCATCCCCGGCTACCTTGGGGAGTTCGCATGAAGAGTATCTGGCTGGCGTCTGTCGCGGCGTTTGTGGTTCCGGTCGCGCTGCCGACCATGGTTCTGGCGCAGGAAGCGCCGGCCGCGCCGATGGCGGCGGCCGAAGAGGCGCCCCAGGGCGAAATCATCGTCACCGCTACCCGCCGTTCCGAAGCCCTGTCGGACGTGCCGATCGCGGTCAGCGCCGTCACCATGGACCAGCTGCGCAATTCCGGCGCCGCCGACATCCGTCAGCTCAACCAGCTCGCCCCGTCGCTGCTTGTCTCCTCGACCGGCAACGAAGCCAATGGCTCGGCGCGTATCCGCGGTATCGGCACGGTCGGGGACAATCCCGGCCTTGAAAGCTCGGTCGCGGTGTTCATCGACGGCGTCTATCGCAGCCGTTCGGGCATCGGCCTCAACGAACTCGGCGAGCTGGAGCGCATTGAAGTGCTGCGCGGCCCGCAGGGCACGCTGTTCGGCCGCAACGCGTCCGCCGGTCTCATCAACATCGTGTCGCGCCAGCCGTCGTTCGAATTCGGCGGCAATGCCGAAATCAACTATGGCAATTATGATTTCTGGCGCTTCCAGGGCGGCATCACCGGGCCGATCGCCGGCGACAAGGCCGCCTTCCGCATCGATGCCGTCTATGTGAAGCGCGATGGCTTCCTGCGCGACGTGATCAGCGGCAACGACATCAACAACCGCGATCGCGTCTTCGTGCGCGGCCAGATCCTGCTGAAGCCGACCGACGATCTGTCGATCCGCCTGATCGGCGATTTCAGCCACCGCCGCGAAGCCTGCTGCGCCGCCGTCTATCTGCCCAACGCCGGCGAAGCCTTCGATCCGACCGCCGGTGCCGCCAATGCCTCCACCCCCGGTTTCAACACCGATGGCGGCATCGCCTTCCGCGCCAACCCGATCCTCAACGTGCTGCAGAGCCTGGGCGGCGTGATCGGCCAGGATCCCTTCGCCCGCAACGTGTCGGTTACGCCGGGCCGCACCTACAACAACACCACCCGCGACTGGGGTCTGTCCGGCGAAATCAACTACAGCTTCGGCGATTTCAACCTGACCTCGATCACCGCCTATCGCTCGTACAAGGCGGGCGGCGCCGGTGACGTCGATTACAACAACGTCGACATCCTGTATCGCGCCGACGACGGCCAGTCGTTCCGTCAGTTCAACACCTTCACCCAGGAAATCCGCCTGCAGGCGTCGCTGTTCGACGACAAGCTCGATTTCCTCGTCGGCGGCTTCTTCACCTCGGAAAAGCTGCGCGTCGTCGACAACATCAAGTTCGGCACGCAATATGGCGCCTTCGCCTCGTGCCGCCTGATCACCCTGATCTCGGGGTCGTCGGCGCTGCGTGATCCGAACGCGCCGGGCTGCCTGACGCCGACCGGTACCGCGACGCTCAACGGCGCCTTCGGTTCGGCGGCGCCGGTGCTGATCGCCGGCCTCAACCGCCTGTCGACCGTCAACAATGTCGGTGACAATGGCACCCGCTACAACCAGCTGTCGACCAACTATGCGTTGTTCACCCACAACGTCGTGCACATCACCGATCGTCTGTCGATCACCGGCGGTCTGCGCTGGACGCGGGAAATCAAGAAGTTCGACGCCCAGTTCAACAACAACAACACCGCCTGCGTCGCCCAGCAGGCGGCGTTCTCCAACTTCCTGCCCGGTGGCGCCACGGCCTTCCCGGCCTCGCTGCAGGGCTTCACCCAGGCGATCGTCAACCTGACCTGCCAGGGCAACAACAGCTCGGCGCTCAATGCGCTCAACCTCGTCGACCGCCGCACCGAAAGCGAATTCACCGGCACCGCGGTGGTGTCGTGGAAGCCGACCGATCGCCTGCTGGTCTACGGAAGCTATTCGAAGGGCTACAAGGCCGGCGGCTTCAACCTCGATCGCTCGGCGCTTGGCCTGCCGATCTACGCGCCGACCGATCCGCGCAACACCGTTGTCAACGGCTCGCCGTTCGGCACCGCCAACCTCCAGTTCGATCCGGAGCTGGTCGATGCCTATGAAGTCGGCGTCAAGTTCAACAGCCGTCAGTTCAACCTGAACGTTGCCCTGTTCCGCCAGGATTTCCGCAACTTCCAGCTGAATACCTTCAACGGTTCGGTATTCCTCGTTCAGACGGTCAACGGCTGCAAGGACGATCTCGGCAACCTCCAGCGCGACACTTCGCCGGTCACCGGCTCCTGTGCCGCCAACCGCACCAAGGCCGGCGTTCGCTCGGAAGGTATCGAAATCGAATCGAGCTTCTTCCCGACGCGCGATATCATGGTCGCTGCCGGCATCACCTATTCCAGCACCAAGTTCGCCAAGAACCTGGTCGGCAACCAGACCGGCGCGGCCCTTGATCCGGCGCTGTTCCTGCTGCCGGGCAAGCAGCTTTCGAACGCGCCGGAACTGGTGGCGACGGCATCTTTCGCCTGGACCCCGCAGATCACCGACAAGCTGTCGGGCCTGTTCTATGTCGATGCCCGCCTGACCGATGGCTACAACACCGGTTCGGACCTGTTCCCGGAAAAGCGCCAGGAAAGCTTCGCTGTCGTCAACGGCCGCATCGGTGTCCGCGGTCCCGACGAGAAGTGGGCGCTGGAATTCTGGGTGCAGAACATGTTCAACCAGAACTATCAGCAGGTCGCCTTCAACGCCCCGTTCCAGGGCGGCGGCAGCCAGGCCTCGACGACGCTCTATGGCAGCACGTCGAACCAGCTGTTCGGCTCCTTCCTCGCCGAACCGCGCACTTTCGGTGCCACCATCCGCACCTTCTTCTGATCACCGGCGGGCCGGGTTCGCGCCCGGCCCTAGCCCGAACACAAACGCCGCGGGGCTTGCTCCGCGGCGTTTTTCATGGGCAGGAAACAAGGCCTCCGGCGGCCAACTTTCTCAGGACACCTTGCCCACCGAAGGACGCGCGCCCTTCAGCGCCGACGTCACTTCCGGCGGCATGTATTTCTCGTCGTGCTTGGCGAGGATGGTATCGGCGCGGAACACCCCCGAGGCGCGGTCGATCCGCCCTTCGGCGATCACCCCCTGGCCCTCGCGGAACAGGTCCGGCAGGATGCCGGTATAGCTGACCGGGCGGTCATGGGCGAAATCGGTGACGGTGAAGCGCACCGTCTGCCCGGCCTTGACCACCGATCCCTG
>JAIXZK010000290.1 GCA_027489695.1 Sphingomonadales bacterium | reverse complement strand
CCGAGGCCCGTCCCTGGCTTGTCGGTGTCGAGCCGCTCGCCGCGGGCGAACAGCCGGGCACGGCCGTCGCTGCTGATCCCGGGGCCATCATCCTCGACAAGGATCTCGACCTCGCCGGGGCCACCGCCAATCGTCACGAACACCCGGCCACCACCATAGATGGCGGCATTGTCGACAAGATTGCCGACCATTTCGGCCAGATCCTGGGCTTCACCGCGGAACACCTTGGCCTTGTCCCCGGCCAGATCGATGGTGACCTGCGGCTCGCGGTGGATGCGCGTCACGGTCCGCACCACCGGCTCGATCGCCGCCCAGACCGGGGCGCGCGCTGTCGAAGCACCACGCCGCCCGGTGGCGCGGGCGCGGGCGAGATGGTGATCGACATAGCGGCGCATCGCCTGCACCTGCGCCGCCACCACCTGGGCCAGCGGATCGCTGCGGCCCTCGATCTCGCCGATCAGCACGCTCATCGGCGTCTTCAGGGCATGGGCGAGATTGCCGGCATGGAGGCGCGCGGCATCGGCGGCGCGCTCATTGTGGTCGAGCAGTTCGTTGATCTCGCCGACCAGCGGCGCCACTTCGATCGGCACATTGCCGTCGACGCGCTTCGCGGCGCCCGACCGAATCGCGGCGATGCCGCGGCTGACCCGGCCGAGCGGCGCCAGGCCGACCAGCGATTGCAGCGCCGCCAGCGCCAGCAGCGACAACGCCAGCACGCCGAGCGACCAGAACAATATGCTCCGCACCAGGGCGATCTGGACATCGAGGTCGCGGGTCGATTGCGCCACCTGGAAGTAGAAGCTGTCGCGGGTGCCGGGCAGACGCACGCTGCGGCCGACGATGCGCAGCGGCTCCTCGCTGAAGCGGCGCGAGGCGAAGCGGCACGGCTGCCGGCAATCGCCCGGCGGCGCCTGCGCCAGGCTGCGGTCCCATAGCGAGCGCGACCGGAAGGGTTCATGGCCTGGCGCCGACACCTGCCAGTAGAGGCCGGAATAGGGCAGCAGGAAGCGCTCGTCGCCGAGACCGATGCGGAAATGCACCTCGCCGCTGTCGTCGATATCGGCGGCGCTGATCATCGAGGTCAGCGCGAAATCGAGCTGGCCTTCGAAATTGCGGGTGATGGTATCGATCAGCACCCGATCGAGCGCATAGCCGCCCAGCCCGAGCACCGGCACGATCCAGGCCGCGGCGAGCGCCACCATGCGCAGCCGCAGCGAGCGGGTGATCCAGCTGCCGCGCTTCGATGCGGCCGGTGCCGGCACCGACGGGGCGGCCAGCGGCGCCGGGGGATCAGATGTCGTTGAGACTGTAGCCAAGGCCACGTGTCGTGCTGATCAGCTCTGCGCCCAATTTCTTGCGGATGCGGGTGATGAACACCTCGATGGTGTTCGAATCACGATCGAAATCCTGATCATAGATATGCTCGATCAGCTCGGTACGGCTGACCACCTTGCCCTTGTGGTGCATCAGATAGCTGAGCAGCTTGAACTCCTGCGCCGTCAGTTTGACCGGTTCGCCGTTGAGCGTGACGCGACCCGAACGCGAATCGAGGCGAACGCCGCCGGCGGTGAGCTCCGAGGTCGCCTGGCCGGCGGCGCGGCGGATCAGCGCCCGCAGCCGGGCGATCAGTTCCTCGGTCTGGAACGGCTTGGCGAGATAATCATCGGCGCCGGCATCGAGCCCGGCGACCTTGTCCGACCAGCTGTCGCGCGCCGTCAGCACCAGCACCGGCATGACATGGCCCTCGCGGCGCCAGCGATCGAGCACGGTCAGGCCATCGAGTTCGGGCAGGCCGAGATCGAGCACCACCGCGTCATAGCTTTCGGTCGAGCCGAGATAATGGCCATCCTCGCCATCCGACGCGACATCGACGGCATAGCCGGCGGTTTCCAGCGCCGCCTTCAGCTGGCGCAGCAGATTGGGTTCGTCCTCGACGATCAGGACGCGCATGGCAGGGTTCGCATCGGGTAAGGCCTCAGTAATTCTTGCGGCGACGCCCGGACGGACCCGCCGGCAGCGGAGTCATCGTATAGGGATCGACATCGACATTGAAAACATTGCCGTCGCTGCGAATGAAGCGCAACCGCAGCACATCGCCGAAATCATCCTGCACGCCGATGAACTTGGCGCCCATGCGCTGCTCGATCTGGCGCACGACCACCGGAAAACTGGTACGCGGCGGCGGCGCGTCAGGCTGGCTGGCCGCAACCGGCGCCGCCGCGACGAGTGCCGCAGCGAGGCCGGCGAAGAGGCGTTGCCGAAAGAACGAAAACATCATCATCGAGGCCGCTGCTTTGGTCCGCTGGCCGTGAATATGCCATGAATGTCACCATGGGTGCCAATAGATCGGCTGTCCAGCACCACCCGCAGCGCTGGCCCGCCCGTCCCTGCCCGTCCGCGCCACCAGCCCGCGGCGCGATATCCCGTCAGCGGCGGCGCCGCGTTTGCCTTGGCGGCGCTTTTTGGCCAAGACCCGCTGCCCGCCCGAAAGATCATCATGCCCGAACCCATTCTTACCCTCGAAAAGGCCGGCCTCAAGCAGGGCGCCGGCTGGCTGTTCCGCAATCTCGACCTGACCATCGACGCGCGCGACCGGCTGGCGCTGATCGGCCGCAACGGCGCCGGCAAAACCACGCTTTTGAAACTCATCGCCGGCGAGATCGAACTGGACGAGGGCCGCCGTGCCGTCTCGCCCGGCCTCAAGATCGCCCGACTCGAGCAGGACCCGCCGGTGACCGGCTATGCGACGCTCGGCGACTGGGTGCGCTCGGGGAAGGATTCGCCGCCCGAACATGAGCTGGCGGCGATCGCCGATCGGCTCGGCGCCGATCTCGACCGCGAAGCCGCCACCGCCTCGGGCGGCGAGCGCCGGCGCGCGGCGCTGGTCCGCACCCTCGCCGGATCGCCCGGCCTGCTGCTGCTCGACGAGCCGACCAACCATCTCGACATTGCCGCCATCGAATGGCTGGAAAACTGGCTCGATCGCGCCGGCGGCGGCTTCCTGACCATCAGCCACGATCGCGCCTTCCTCACCCGCCTCACCCGCAACTGCCTGTGGCTGGATCGGGGAACCCTGCGCCGCGCCGAAGTCGGCTTCGGCGGCTTCGAGGCCTGGTCCGATCGCATCGCCGAGGAGGAGGCGAAGACCGCCTCGCGGCTCGACGCGCGGCTGCGCCAGGAGGAACATTGGCTGCAGCGCGGCGTCACCGCCCGGCGCAAGCGCAACCAGGGCCGGCTTTCGAAGCTGATCGAACTGCGCCAGACCCGGCGCGAAATGACCGGCGGCGAAGGCGTCGCCAAGATCGCCACCAGCAGCGACGACACCCAGACCAAGGTGCTGATCGACGCCGAGCATGTCGAAAAGGCCTATGGCGACCGGGTGCTGCTGCGCGACCTCAGCCTGCGCGTCCGCCGCGGCGACCGCATCGGCATCATCGGCCCCAATGGCGCCGGCAAATCGACGCTGATCAAGCTGCTGCTCGGCAAGATCGAACCCGATGCCGGCCAGATCCGCCGCGCCCAATCGCTGGTGCCGACGATCATCGACCAGCACCGCGCCCGGCTGACCCGCGCCGATGGCAGCGTGCCCACTGTGCGCGACGTCATCGCCGATGGCGGCGAATGGCTCGACGTCAACGGCGTCAAGAAGCATGTCGCCGGCTACCTTAAGGAATTCCTGTTCGATCCTGGCGTCATCGATGCGCCGGTGGAGACATTTTCGGGCGGCGAGAAATCGCGGCTGCTGCTGGCGCGCGAATTCGCCCATCCGTCGAACCTGATGGTGCTCGACGAGCCGACCAACGACCTCGACATGGAAACGCTCGACCTGCTGGAGGAAGTGCTCGACGATTACGCCGGCACCGTGCTGCTGGTCAGCCACGATCGCGCCTTTCTCGATCGCGTCGTGACGATGGTGGTGGCGCTGGACGGCGAGGGCAACAGTGATGTCAGCGTCGGCGGCTGGTCGGACTGGGCGGCACGGCGCCAGGAACGGGTGCGCGACGCCGGCCGCAGCCGGCCGAGCCACGCCAACGCCCCGGCGGTGCCGAAGCGCGCCGCCGCCAAGCTGAGCTACAACGACGCCCGCGAACTGGCCGAACTGCCGAAGAAGCTGGAAACACTGGCCGCCGCCATTGCCCGCCACGAAGCGGTGCTCGCCGATCCGGCGCTCTATACGCGCGATCCCAAGCGCTTCGCCAGCGTCAACGCCGAGCTGGAACGAGTCCGCGCCGATCTGGCGACGGCCGAGGAACGCTGGCTGCTGCTCGCCGAAAAAGAAGCGGCGCTGGCAGGCTGAACAGGCGAGAAAAGGGCCTCCGGCGGCTGCGACCCAAGGCCCCGGCCGCCGGAAATCCGCCTTTGCTTCCCTAGGAGACCGGCATCAGCACCGGCGTGCCGGTTTCCACCGCGCGGTGGCCGATCAGCGAGCGCTGCACCGGGTCGTGCATCCGGATGAAGCGTTCGACCACCGGGGCGATCACTTCGCGCCAGCGCCGGCCGTTGAAGATGCCGTAATGGCCGACGCCCGGCGCCATGAAATAGGTCTTCTTGTCCTCGGGCAGGTTCGGCGTCAGCTCGAGCGCCGCCTTGGTCTGGCCAAGGCCCGAGATATCGTCGCGCTCGCCTTCGATGGCGAGCAATGCGGTGCGGGTGATCGCCGCCGGGTCGATGCGCTGGCCGCGGTGCACCCATTCGCCCTTGGCAATGGCCTGGCGCTGGAAGACGACGTCGATGGTCTGCAGGTAGAATTCCGCCGTCATGTCGCAGACCGAGCGATATTCGTCATAGAAGGACTTGGTGGCATCGGCCGAATCATCATCGCCAGCGACGAGATGCTTGAACATGTCCCAATGCGATTTCATGTGGTTGGCAAGGTTCATCGACATGAAGCCGGCGAGCTGCAGGAAGCCCGGATAGACCTTGCGTCCGCCGCCCGGATAGATCGCCGGCACCGTCGCGATGACATTCTGCTCGAACCAGGCATAGGGCCGCTGCATGGCGAGATCGTTGACCGAGGTCGGCGCGCGACGGGTATCGACGGGGCCACCCATCATCGTCAGCGTCAGCGGCGTCGCGGCATTGTCGTTGGCGGTCATATAGGCGACCGCGGCAAAGCACGGCACCGCCGGCTGGCAGACTGCCAGCATGTGCGCACCCGGCCCGACCAGCTCGGCAAACTCGATGATATGATCGACATAATCGTTGAGATCGAACTTGCCCGCCGATTTCGGCACCAGCTTGGCGTCCGTCCAGTCGGTGACATAGACCTCATGATGCGGCAGCAGCCGCTCGACGGTGCCGCGCAGCAGGGTCGCATAATGGCCCGACATCGGCGTGACGACGAGGATGCGCGGATCGTTGCGGCCGGACACGGCGCGTTCGAAATGCTTCAGCGATCCGAACGGCTTGGCACTGACCACCACTTCGTTGACGGCAACGCTGGTGCCATCGATGATGGTCGTATCGAGCCCGAACTCCGGCTTGCCGCGGCGTTCCGCGGCATGGGAAAAGACTTCCAGGGCACGGGCCAGCACCGGGCTGGACGAGACATAGGCGAGCGGGTTGGCCGGGTTGAGCAGCCAGGTCGAGCTGGTGCGAGCCATCTGGCTCATCCCCTGCAACCAGGCGCGTTGCCATTCATAAGCAGTGTACAGCATGTCTTCCCCTTCGGGCGATTCAGCACGGCAAGGCCGGCATTTCGAGGTCGAACCGGCGCAGGTTCACTCCCCCCGCTCATTTGTACCGCAGTGCAGCATGAATGGCCGGGTTGGCAAGACCATTACCGATAGGTACGGCGCCGACTGCCGCAGGATTATGCTCTGCCCGGCGCCAGTGTCGCGCCGGACGGTCTGAGCGCCACTCAGCATTGAGTGTGTCCCGCCGGCCTGATACAGCGCCGCATGGCCCAGTCCCCGATCAAACCGCCCATCCCGCCCAAGGGCCAGCGGAACCTCACCAACCTCACCCTGTTGTGGCGCTTCGTCCGCGCCTATCCCGGGCAGCTGGCCGCGGCGCTGACCGCGCTGGTCATCGCCGCGCTGGCGACGCTGGCGATTCCGCAGGGGCTGAAGTGGATCGTCGACAATGGCTTTGCCGCCGGCGCCGATGTCTCCGCCGTCCGGCCCTATTTCCTGTTCATGATCGCCGTCATCCTGGTGATGGGCGCCGCCACCGCCTTCCGCTTCTATTATGTCTCGTGGATCGGCGAGCGGGTGGTGGCGGATCTGCGCCAGGCGGTGCAGCGCCATCTGCTGACACTCGACCCGGTGTTCTTCGAGGAGAATCGCCCCGCCGAAATCGCCTCGCGACTGACCAGCGATACCGCGATCATCGAGCAGACGGTCGGCACCTCGGCATCGATGGCGCTGCGCAACGCCGTCATGGGCGTCGGCGGCATCATCTACATGGCGGTGCAGTCGCCGAAACTGACCGGGCTGGTGCTGCTGGTCATCCCGCTGACCGTGCTGCCAATCATCTGGCTCGGCCGCCGCGTGCGCGACATTTCCCGCACCAGCCAGGATCGCATCGCCGATCTCGGCACCATGATCGCCGAAGTGCTGGGCGCCATCCGCATCGTCCAGGCCTTCACCCAGGAACGCCGCGAGGTGGATCGCTTCGGCGGCGCCGTCGAAAGTGCCTTCGCCACCGCCAAGCGCCGCATCCGCATCCGCGCCATGATGACGGCGCTGGTCATCACGCTGGTTTTCGGCGCCATCACCCTGGTGCTGTGGCAGGGCGCGCTCGATGTCATCACCGGCAGCCTGTCGAGCGGCACCATCGCCGCCTTCATCTTCGCCGCGGTCATCGTCGCCGGTGCCTTCGGCACGTTGACCGAAACCTATGGCGACATCATGCGCGCCGCTGGCGCCGCCGGGCGGATGATGGAATTGCTCGCCGCGCGGCCGGGCATCGCCGCGCCCGCCAATCCGGTGGCGTTGCCGATGCCGGCGGCCGGCCGGCTCGCCTTTGCCGGGGTCACCTTCCACTATCCGTCGCGGCCGGACGGCGCGGCGCTCGTCGATTTCAACCTCGATGTCGCCTCGGGCGAGAATGTCGCCGTGGTCGGGCCTTCGGGCGCTGGCAAGTCGACGCTGTTCCAGCTGATCCAGCGCTTCTACGACCCGCAGGCGGGCAGCATCCACCTCGATGGCGTCGATCTGCGCGAGGCCGATCCCCAGGCGGTGCGCGCCCGCATCGCCGTGGTGCCGCAGGAGACGGTGGTGTTCGCGGCGAGCGCGCTCGAGAACATCCGCTACGGCCGCCCCGAAGCCACCGAAGCCGAGGTCTGGGCCGCGGCCGAAGCGGCGCACGCCGATATCTTCCTGCGCGACCTGCCGGACGGCCTCAACAGCTTCCTCGGCGAAGGCGGCACCCGCCTGTCGGGTGGCCAGCGCCAGCGGCTGGCGATCGCCCGCGCTATCCTGCGCGATGCGCCGGTACTGCTGCTCGACGAAGCGACCAGCGCGCTCGACAGCGAGAGCGAGCGGCTAGTGCAGGACGCCCTCGAAGGGCTGATGAAGGGCCGCACGACGCTGGTCATCGCCCATCGCCTCGCCACGGTGCGCAACGCCGATCGCATCATCGTCATGGACGAAGGCCGCATCGTTGCGCAGGGCACGCATGATCGGCTGATCGACCAGGGCGGGCTCTATGCCAAGCTGGCGCGGTTGCAGTTCGAGGCGGCGCGCCCGGAAGCCGCCTGACCCAAGGCTTGTCGCGTCGCGCTGGGGTCGATAGCCTCGGCGCCATGCTTCGATCCCTTCTGCACTCGGTGACGCTGCTGCTGCTCTCGGCGACGGCCACCGCCGTGGCGGCAGCGCCGGCAGCCAACCTCGCTGGCTTCGAAGCGACCGCTGGCGGCAGCCTCGCCCATGGCGCCCGGCTGGGCCGCGTGCTCGGCTGTGCCGGCTGCCACAGCGCGGACCTGACCGGCAAGAACGCCAGCGAACCCGGCTTCATGCGATTGTGGTCGGCGAACCTGACGCGCAGTGCGGCGCTCTACACGCCGGAACAGCTGGCCGCGATCATCCGATCCGGCCGCCGCCCCGGCGGCCGCGCGCTGTGGGAAATGCCGAGCTTCCTGTTCACCCAGCTGACGGCCGCCGAAATGGCTGCCATTGTCGCCTGGATCGGATCGCACCCGCCGACCGGGCCGCGCCACCCCGAACCGGTGTTCGAGGCCGGCGCCCGCAAGGAAATCGCCGCCGGCCTGTTTCATTCGGCCGCGGCCGAAGTCGCGGCCAAGGGCCGGGCCTCGCCACCCGATGCCGGCCCGCGCCACGCCCGCGCCCGACACATTGTCCGCGCCACCTGCGCCGAATGCCATGGCATGGATCTGCGCGGCGGCACCCCCTACCCTGGCGCCACGCCGCGGCCCGATCTGCGCATCGTCGCCGCCTATGCGCCCGGCGATTTCGCCCGGCTGCTGAAGACCGGCATCGCCAGCGGCGGCCGCGAGATCGGCCTGATGAGCCAGGTCGCGCGCAGCCGCTACCGGCATCTCTCCGATGGCGAGGTGGCGGTGATCCGGGCCTATCTGGTGGCGGTGGCGAAAAAGGGCTGAAGGATGCCGCCGGCGGCTGCTAGCGCGCCGTATAGCCCCCATCGACCACCAGTTCCGCCCCGGTCATGAAGCTCGATTCGTCCGATGCCAGGAACAGCACGGCGTCGGCGATTTCGCGGGGCACGCCGAAGCGCGCCAGCGGATGCGCCATGATCAGCATCTCGCGCATTTCGTTGCTGTTTTCGCTGGCATGAATGGCGTTCGAAACCATCGGCGTCTCGATGAAACCGGGGTGCACCGAATTTACGCGAATGTTGAGCGGTGCCCATTCCAGCGCCGCGGCCTTGGTCAGCATCAGCACGCCGCCCTTCGACGCGCAATAATGCGCGGCGCCGGGCAGGCCGACCTTGCCGAGGATCGACGACAGGTTGATCACCGAACCGCCGCCCGCGGCAGCAATCGCCGGGCCGCCGTGGCGCATCCCCAGGAACACGCCGTCGAGGTTGATCGACAGCATCGTCCGCCAGTCCTCGAGGCTGCCGGTCATCAGGTCGAAGCTGGAGCTGCCGATGCCGGCGTTGTTGACCAGCACGTCCAATTTGCCGAAATCCGCCAGCGTCGCCGCGACGGCAGCGGCCCAATCGGCTTCGCTGGTGACATCGTGGCGCAGAAAGGCAGCACGCCCCCCGGCGGCGACAATGGCCAGCGCCACCGCCTCGCCGGCGGGATCGCGATCGGTCAGCATCACCGCGGCGCCCTCGCGCGCCAGCACCCGCGCGGCTTCCGCCCCCAGGCCGCTCGCCGCGCCCGTTACCAGCGCCACCTTGCCCGCCACCCGTTCTGTCATCGCCCTGTCCTCCTGCGACAACGCTAGAAGCCCGGTCGCCAGAGCGAAATCGCCGACTTTGACAGGAGCGGCCCGACAAATGCGGTGCAGGGGGTCACCCCCTGCCCGCCGGAGGCCCGCCTATTTCAACAGATCAGCCGGCAAGGTCGGTTCCGAAAGCAGCGCCCGCATCACCGCCCAGCGCAACGCCGGATCGGCGCCGGCGCGTTCGACACGGGCCTGCACCATGTCGCGGCCCAGGCCATAGTTGATGACATAGGCGCGGTAGGTTTCGGTGAATTTCAACGATTGTTCGGCGCGGGCCGGAGAGACCAGCAGATACTTCTGCGTCAGCGCCAGCGCCGTGGCGCGATCGATGCGGCCATCGAGCCACTCGCGCGCGATGGTCAGCCGCGCGCCTGACAGCGCCCGCATCGCGCGGTTGAGCTTCGCCTGCGCCGGTGCCAGCGCCGGATCGAGGCCGGCGAGCGGATAGAGCACGCGGGTTTCGAAATCGCGCTGTTCGTCGCCCGGGAAGGCGAGATCGATGCCATAATTGGCCGAACCTTCGGCGAGCAGCGATTGCGGGCTGTACAGCGGATAGACGGTGAATTCGATCCAACCGCGCCCCTGCGCCAGTTCGCGTTCGAGCAGCAGGTTCAGGACATGATGGCCGGGATAGCCTTCATGGCAACCGAGATCGACGGCGCGATCGATGCGCACCGGCAGATCGGTGTTGACCTCGATGCGGCTGCTGGCGCCGCCTTCATACCAATTGTAGCCGCTCCACGGCTTGGCCGTCACGAACGACAGGGCGAAGCGTTCCTCGGCCGGCAGGGGGATATGGACGAGGGTGCGGCGCCGGCATTCGGCGATCGCGGCCTGCATCACCGCGGCGAGGCGATCGGGCGGCACGATGACCTTGTCCTTGAAGGCATCGACGCGCTGCCAGAGCGGGCCGTCGCCGGGCACCAGCCGATCGATTTCGGCGAGCAGTGGATCGAAATCGGCGAGCGGCTGGGTCGGCGGCCGGGTGGCGAACAGGCCCTCCGCCTCGGCGTCGAACGCGAACTTGACGCCGTCGCGCATGGCCAGCCGGGTTTCGGCGGCGCGCAATTGCGCCGCCAGGAAATCGCGGCGGCGCAGGGACTCGCCGGCAAGATCGCGCAACCCCAGCAACCGGGCACGCAGCGCGGCGGCATCGATGCGCAACTGGCCAGGGCTGCGCGGATTGGCGGCGGCGGCGGCCTGCCAGTCGCGCGGGCCGTAATAGGCATCGACATAGCCGGGCTCGCGCACGCCGGCTTCCAGGGTCAGATGCACATAGGCGGCGGCGATGTCGTCCAGCGGCGCGGCGACGGCGGCGCATGGCAGCCAGAAAAGCAAAAGGAGGCGCATGATCATGCGCCTCCTTCTAGACCGTCATATCGTCGGCGCCAGCCCCGGCGGGGCGGTGCGCGATCAGTTGGCGTAGGCCTCGTTGCCGACGAAGCCCATCTTCTTGATGCCGACCTGCTGGGCGGTCGCCATCACCTTGTCGACGACTTCATACTTGGCCAGCGCTTCCGGGCGCAGCCGCAGTTCCGGCTGTTCCGGCATTTCGGCGGCCTGGCGCATGTAGCCGCGCAGCTGCGGCAGCGTCACTTCCTGTTTGTTCCAGTAGATGTTGTTCAGGAAGTCGATGTCGACCTGGTTGAAGACCGGATCGACCGGCTGGTTCGGCGTGTTGCTCGGCGGCGGCAGATCGAGCTTCACCGCGTGCGTCTGCACCGGGATGGTGATGATGAACATGATCAGCAGCACGAGCATGACGTCGATCAGCGGCGTCGTGTTCATGTCGGGGATCGGGTCGTTCTCGCCGCCCCCACCACCCATCGAAATTGACATGGCTTACCGTTCCTTCGATCAGATGTGGTGCCGCCGGGCCGGCGACACCACCGTCAGTTTCAGCGCGTCACCTGGCCAGCGATCGGTTCCGAGATGAAGCCGATCTTCAGGAAGCCGGCGCGCTGCATGGTGAAGATCACCCCACCGATGCAGCGGAACTCGGCATCCTTGTCGCCGCGGACATGGACTTCCGGCAGTTCGATCTTGCCGCCAGCCTTCTGCTGGCGTTCGATCTCGGCCTTCAGCGCAACGACGCCGCGATCGAGCAGTTCCTGCTTGGTCTCGACCTTGGTCTGACCCCAGAAGATGTCGCAATTGCCATCGACCGAAAGCAGGACGTTTTCCGGCTTGGTGGTCGTCGGCAGGTTGGTCACCGTCGGCAGGGTGAGCGGCACGACCTGGATCGCGACCGGCACGGTGATGAGGAAGATGATGAGCAGCACCAGCATGACGTCGACGAGCGGCGTCGTGTTGATTTCCGTCATCGGCTGCTCTTCGCCGTCCTCGCTCGGCGATCCGATGTTCATCGACATGGGTCAAATGCCCTTTTCTGGCGTCAGGCGATCGCTCAACGCGCGGCCGGGGCGGCGGGCTTGGCGACCGAGACCGTCGACGGGGTGGCGATACGGGCACCCGACACCAGCGCACCATGAACGTCGGCCGAGAAGTTGTTGATCTTCTCCGAAACGTCCTTGTTGCGACGGATCAGCCAGTTGTAGCCGAGCACGGCGGGAACGGCGACGGCGAGGCCGAGCGCGGTCATGATGAGCGCTTCACCCACCGGGCCGGCGACCTTGTCGATCGAGGCCTGGCCGGCGAGGCCGATGTTGATGAGCGCGCGATAGATGCCGACGACGGTGCCGAACAGACCGATGAACGGCGCAGTCGAACCGACCGAGGCGAGGAAGGCGAGGCCGCCCTGCAGCTTCGACGAGACGGCGCTCGACGAACGGTTCAGCGCCATCGTGACCCACTCATGCTGGTCGATCTTGTCGGTCAGGCGACCTTCGTGATGGTCCGAAGCGCGCAGGCCGTCGTCGACGATCTGCTTGAACGGCGAATTCTTGTCGAGCTTGGCGGCACCCGACTTGAGGTCCGGCGCGGTCCAGAACTTCTTCTCGAGTTCCTTGGCTTCGGTCAGCACTTTGCGCTGATCGATGTACTTGGTGATGATGATGTACCACGACACCAGCGACATGATCACCAGGATGCCGAACACCGACTGGGCGATGATGCCGCCCTGCTCAAGGGCAGCGGCCAGGCCATAGGGATTCTCGACTGCGACGGTTTCCATTTTTCTTCCCTCGATAATGCTTTGAAATCTAAATCCTTGGTCCGGACCGGAGCCTCTGGCTCCGGTGCGGCCGGCTCACTCGTCCATCAACGCTCGTTACGCAGCTGCCAGCGCACCGGCTGCGACCGCGTCTCTTCGACCGGCTTGCCGTCACGCGTGGCTGCATTGAAGCGCCAGCGCCGCTGGATGATCTTGCAGGTGGCGTCGTCGAGCCGCGGGAAGCCGCTCGATTGCGCGACTTCACAGGCCGTGACCTGGCCGTTGGTGGCGATGGTGAAGCGGACGCGAACGACCCCCTGCTCCTCGGCGCGCCGTGACGCGTCGGGATAATCGTCCTCGCCGATACCGTTGCCACGGCCACGCGGCGTTGCCGGAGTCGGCGGCGACGCCGGCGGCGCGGCAACCGGCGCCGGAGGCGCTGGCGGCGTGAACACTGGCGCCGGCTGCGGCACCTGGCTGGTGCTGATCGTCGGCGGCGGCGGTGCGTCCGTCTGCACCGACACCTCGGGCGGCGGCACGTACGGCGGAATCTCGATGTCCTTGGGCGGCGGCGGTGGCGGCTCCTCGGGCGGCGGCTTCTCTTCTTCGATGTTGACGGATTCGAGCGGGTTCACGATGGCCTTTACGGCCTTCAGTGCCAGCCCGGTGATGAAGGCGTATCCCAGGAAGACATGCAGCAAGGCAACGATGCCCAGCGCGATCGCCCGGTTTCTGCTCATGCCCTGATCAGCGTAAGCCATGGGTTTCGGGAAACTCCCCTCACTAGCGGCAAAAAATTATGGAACTTTGGAGGCGCAAACGTCCCGCATCCCGTGTGCGCTCCCTCTCCCGGGTTTCTTAAAGCGCATCGACGCGAGGCTCGCAACCGCTTTGTGATGAAACAGCGTGTTTCGGCAAGAAAATGTCCGATAACGGCGTTTGTTGCGCGCGCGTCACCTTGTTCACAGGGTTAATGACGGAATCGGTGCGATCGGCGCCAGATTCTGGCGGTTGCGGCAGGGCCCGCGGCGGCGTAGGGGCTCGTCAATGCCGAAAAATCGTCATCTCGCCATGCTATTGATAGGTGCTGCGGTGGTGATGGCAGCGGCGCGACCGCAGCCTTTGCCGCCTGCGTCGGGCCTCGCCTGGGCCGATGTCGCCGACCTCAGCCTCGCCGCGCCGACCATCGTGCGTGCGACAATCGGCAGCACCACGCGCCTCGCTGCCAAGGATGCGCCGGGCCTCGCGCCGGGCCGGGCGCGCCTGCTGGTCACCGCCAATGTCGATGCCGCGCTGGTCGCGCCGGGCGCCGTGCCGGCGGTGCTGTCCTTCCTCTGGGATGCGCCGCTCGATACCAAGGGCAAGCCGCCGCGGCCGCGCGGCGTGCCGGTGCTGATCTGGGCCGCCGCGCCCGCCGCCGATGGCGCCGCCAGGCTGGTGTCGCGTGCCGGGCTGCAGCCCTGGGACGCAGCGACCGAAGCCCGGGTACGCACCATCATCGCTGCCAGCCGGTCCGGCGAGGTTCCGGAATTCACCGGCGTCGCCAATGGCTTCCGGGAAATCGGCAATCTGCCCGGCGAAAGCGAGAGCCAGTTCTTCCTCACCACCGCCGGCACGGGCGGGCGAAGCGCCGGCACCGTCGCGATGGTCGTCACCCGCCGGCCCGGCGAGCGCCTGCGCGTCGCCATCGCGCGCGGCGATGTCATCGACGATGCGGCAACGGCGGTGCGGCCCGAGACCCTGCTGCAATATCGGCTCGCCTGTTTCCTGCCGCGGCAGCTGCCCGCCGGCGCCGGCAACGATGCGGCCCTGGCCGCCGACTGGCAGGCCGCAATGGCGGCGATCGGGCCGTGCGGGCGAACGCTGCGCGACTGAGCGCCGCCGCGGGGCTTCAGGAAAACTCGGTCGCTTCCCAGCCGGCGCAGAAGCGCAGCAGCTCGGCCACCGGCAGCGGCTCGGCAACCTTGAAGCCCTGCACCGAATCGCACCCGGCAAGGCGCACCGCTTCGAGCTGCGCCTCGTCCTCCACCCCTTCGGCGATCACCGCGAAGCCGAGCTGTTTCGACAGCCGCACCACGGTTTCGACGACGACGCGCTCGCGCGGCGTGCCGCTCAGCCCAAGCGTGAAGCTGCGATCGAGCTTGATCGCGTCGACCGGCAGCACCGCCATCCACGCCAGCGACGAATAGCCGGTACCGAAATCGTCGAGCGCCACCCGCAGGCCGGTCGCCCGCAGCGCCGCCAGCAGGTTCATGGCGCCGCGCATGTCGTCGATCAGCGCGCCTTCCGTGACTTCGAGCGTCAGGCGACGTCGCGGCAGGCCCGATTCGCTGATGCCGGCTTCCAGCGCCTCGACGAAGCCGGGATCGGCCAGATCGGCGGCGGTGACGTTCACCGACAGCCGCAGCCGCGTCATCGATCCCGTCCACGCCGCCGCCATCGCCATCGCCCGCGCCCGGATGTGGCGGCCAAGGCGGATGGCCAGTTCCGCCGAAGCAGCCGTCTCGAACAAGGTTTCGGCCGGCAGCAGGCCGAGTTGCGGATGGTTCCAGCGGACCAGCGCCTCGACGCCAGTGATCTGGCCGCTGGCCAGCGACATCTGCGGTTGAAACAGCACGGTGATGCCGTTGCCGGCGAGGGCATCGTGGAGTTCGGCGGCGAGGTCGGCGAGCCGCGTCAGCCGATCGCCGGAAGGATCGGCGCGAAACACCGTGATCGCCCCAGCCTCCCCGGCGCGGGCCGTCGCCAGGGCAGCACTGGCGCTGCGGATCAGGCCGGCGGGGTCGCCGCCCGGCCGCGCCGGGTCTTCGGCGGCGCCGGCGATGCCGACCCGGCACGACAGATGGATGACGCGATTGTCGGTCAGGAACGGCTGGTCGAAGGCACCGGTGAGCGCCGCGGCCAGTCGGTTGGCGTCGGCAAGATCGACGCCGCCGACCAGCGCCACGGCGAATTCCGCCGCCGCCAGCCGCGCCAGCAGCCTGGCGCCGGTGCTGCCGCGACCATCGACGATCTGACCGAGGCGCTGCGCCGCTTCCGTGAGCACCTTGTCGGCCACGGCACGCCCATAGGCCGTGTTGATCTGGGCGACGCGGCCGATGCCGACCGCCAGCACGAACGCCGGCGCCCCCTCGGCGAGGCGCGGCGCCAGCCATTCCTGCAACTGGTCCCCGGTGGCGAGCCCGGTGAGCGGATCGTGGCGGCGATTGATCGGCTCCTCGTCCTGGCTGGCATCGGCCAGCCGGCGGACATTGCGCGCCGCCAGGCGCAAGGCGTCGATCAGGGTCGCTTCACCGAAAGGGCTGACCATCACTGCCGTCGCCCCGGCATCCTGGGCGGCAGCCGCCAAACCCGCATCGCTGCGCGACAGCAATACCAGCAGCGCACCGCGTCGCGCCTCCACGGCGCCACCGATGGCCCTGGCGGCGACGAGGCCGGCGGCAGGCGCACCGCGTGCATCAACCAGCACGAGGCGGATCGGCTCGGCCGCCAGCCGCTCCACCAGGCGTTCGAGACGGCGTTCAATGCGTGGCACCATGTCCCCGGCGCGCACCGAAGCGGCAACCTCGTCGGCATAGCGCGGCGAGACGATCAGCACGGGCTGGGCAACATGCGGCATCGCGGGTCTAGGGTCCGATGCGGAACGACAGAAGGGGCATGGGCCTGTATTGCCTTTCGGTTACCGCCCCGCCAGTCAAATCGCGGCCCAAGGCGCTTAATTGCATCGGGAATGGCAGGCGTGGCAGCCTGTGTGATCGGCTCGCCGCTGGACTTCGCGCCGCGCAATCGCCACGTTGCGCGCGCAATGCCCCCACCCGCCGCCCAGACCCTGCCGCCGCCTGCCGTGCCGCCCCCCGCGGGCTCGCCGCTCGTCGATCCGTTCGGCCGGGCGATCACCTATCTGCGCGTCTCCGTCACCGATCGCTGCGATTTCCGCTGCATCTATTGCATGTCGGAAAACATGACCTTCCTGCCGCGCGCCGAGGTGCTGAGCTTCGAGGAGATCGACCGGCTGGCCAGCGCCTTCATTCGCCGCGGCACCCGCAAGCTCCGGCTGACCGGCGGCGAGCCGCTGGTGCGGCGCGGCATCCTCGATCTCGTCCGCCGGCTCGGCCGACACCTGGGCAACGGGCTCGACGAACTGACGCTGACCAGCAACGGTTCGCAGCTGGCCGGCATGGCCGCCGATCTCGCCGCCGCCGGCGTGCGGCGGATCAACATCAGCCTCGACACCCTGGACCCTGACGATTTCGCCCGCGTCACCCGCTGGGGCCGGTTGCACCAGGTACTGGAGGGCATCGCGGCCGCCAGCGCCGCCGGGCTGCATGTGAAGCTCAACATGGTGGCGCTGGCCGGAATCAACGAAGCGCAGATCGAACCGATGCTGGCCTTTGCCGCCGCCGGTGGCCATGATCTGGTGATGATCGAGACCATGCCGCTGGGCGAAATCGGCGGCGACCGCGTCGATCATTATCTGCCGCTGAGCCGGGTGCGCGAGCGGCTGGCGACGCGCTGGACGCTGATCGACCTGCCCGACCAGACCGGCGGCCCGGCGCGCTATGTCCGCATCGCCGAAACCGGGCAGCGGCTCGGCTTCATCACGCCGCTCACCCATAATTTTTGCGAAGGCTGCAACCGGGTGCGGCTCACCGCCACCGGCCAGCTCTACATGTGCCTTGGCCAGGATGATGTCGCCGATCTGCGCCGCGTCGTCCGCGCCACGGCTGACGATGGCGCCCTCGATGCCGCGCTCGACGAAGCCATTTCGCGAAAGCCCAGGGGCCATGATTTCGTCATCGATCGCCGCGGCGCGGCGCCGGCGGTGCGCCGCCACATGAGCGTCACCGGTGGCTGATCCACGCCTCGCCCTGCTGGTATCGGACAGCCATGTCGCGCTCGCCGCCGGGCGCGACCTGCGCGCCCGCTATGCCTTTGTCGATGTCGCCGATGCCGATGTGGTGGTGGCGATCGGCGGCGACGGCTTCCTGTTGCAGACCCTGCATGATGCGATGCACGCCGCCGCGCCGCGGCCGGTGTTCGGCATGAACCGCGGCACCGTCGGTTTCATGATGAACGATTTCAAGGCCGGCGACCTGCCGGAACGCATTGCTGCGGCGCGGCCGTTCGCGCTGCACCCGCTGCAGATGATCGCCGAAACGGTTGCCGGGCAAATCATCGCCTCGCCGGCGATCAACGAAGTGTCGCTGCTGCGCGAAACCCGCCAGACCGCCAAGATCGAGATTGCCATCGACGGCAAGGTGCGGATGGAGGAACTGATCTGCGACGGCGTGCTGGTGGCGACGCCGGCCGGCAGCACTGCCTATAATCTTTCGGCGCACGGCCCGATCCTGCCGCTGCAATCGGATCTGCTGGCACTGACACCGATCAGTCCGTTCCGCCCGCGCCGCTGGCGCGGCGCACTGCTGCCCGACGCCAGCCGCATCGAATTCCGCGTCCGCGAAGCCGCCAAGCGCCCGGTCTCGGCGGTTGCCGACCAGCTCGAGGTCCGTGATGTGGCGCGGGTGACGGTCACGAGCGACAAGTCGATCGCGCTGACGTTGCTGTTCGATCCCGATTACGCGCTCGACGATCGCATCGTGCTCGAACAATTCACCAGCTGAGGAGGTCGCGGGTGGCGACGTTGTCGGTCCGGCCCGCCGGCCGTCTCGCGCGTATCGCGCAGGTCGCGGTGCTGGCTGCGGCGGCCTGCGTCCTGCTGCTGCCGTCGCTTCTCCACGGCCCCGGCGTCAGCCACTCTGCGCAGTTCAACCTGGTCTGGACCGTGCAATTCGGCGAGGCTCTGGCGGCCGGGGACCCATGGCCGCGCTGGCTGCCTGGTTCCTTCGAGGGTCTCGGCAGCCCGTCATTCTTTTTCTACCCGCCGCTGGCCTTTCTGCTTGCTGGCGGGCTGGTCGCAGCCGGTCTGCCCGCCAGTACCGCCATCACGCTGGCGGCGCTGCTGCTACTGCTGGCATCGGGCGTTGCGATGCTGGCCTGGCTGCGCGGGATCGGCGCCCGTCTGCCGTTGGCCGGTGCGCTGCTTTACATGGCGGCGCCCTATCATCTTCTAGATTTCCATGGCCGCGGGGCGCTGGCGGAATTCGGCGCTTTCGTCTGGCTCCCGCTGATCGCGCTGGCAGTTGAGCGCGCCGGGCGGCGACGCGGCGCGACAGCGCTACTGGCGGTCGCCTATGCCGCTCTGATCCTCACCCATACACCCTCGGCGCTGCTCGCCAGCCTCTTCCTGATCGTCCCGCAAGGGATGGCGGCCATCCGGCGCGACCGGCGGGCATTGCTGCCCCTCGCGCTCGGGCTGGGCACCGGCATCGCCCTGGCGGCGGCCTATCTCGTCCCGGCGCTGCTGCTGCAATCGAACACCAACATGGCCTTGATGGTGTTGCCCTATTACCAGCCGCGGAGCTGGTCGCTGTGGTCGGCGGTCCCGCCGGTCGCGAATTGGGAGGTACAGCGCTTTGCCGGATTTGCGTTGCTGCCGGGGCTGGTGGGTGCCATCGCTCTGGCGGGCGGCGCTGCGCCGCGCGTCTTGCGGCTATGGCCGGCGCTGGCATTGGCGACTGCCGTGGTGGCAGCCGGCCTGCTGCCCTGGCTCTGGGCCGGGCCGTTGCTGGAACGGGTGCAATTTCCTTGGCGGCTGCTGACGGTGACCGAATTTGCTGCGGTCACGACGATTGTTACGGCGCTCGATCGCCGCCGAATGCTGCTGCTGGCGCTGCCATTCCTGCTGCTTTCCCTGCTGGCGCTGCGCGAGGGCGCCACTGCCGCGCGGCCTGCAAGCCTGTTCGCCTTGTGGCAGCGCAACTTGCCGGATGCCATGGAATATTTGCCCAGGGGCCTGGCTAGACCCGAGATCAGCGAGAGCGAGCGCCGCGGCCTGATGGCACGGTTCCATCGTCCGCCCGTCTCCGGCGGCCGCATCGTGGTGACGGACGGAGACATCCTGGAAATCGAGGTCGCGGCGCCGGGCCCGGTGACAGTCCGCCGTTTCGCCTTCCCGGTCTGGCGTGTCGATCAGAATGGCCATGACGTGCCGGTTCGCGCCACATATCCCGACCGCCTGATCACCTTCGTTGCCGGATCGCCCGGCCGCTACCGGCTGACGCGCGTCCACCACCCGACCGAAAAAATCGGCGCTGCGATCAGCCTGGCCGGGCTTGCCATGCTGCTGGCGCTGCTGCTGAGTGCGCGGCCACGAGCGCGCGGGGCCGAGGCTGCGGGCCCTGCCGGCGGCCCCCGCGGCTGATCCGCTTCACCGGGGCTTGCGGCGCCCCACCGGCCTCGCTATAGCCCGCGCCTTCGCGCTGTTCCTCGGTAGCTCAGCGGTAGAGCATTCGACTGTTAATCGAATGGTCGCAGGTTCGAATCCTGCCCGGGGAGCCAGCGCGAAGAGTTTTTCCGTTGATTGTTATGTGGTTCGGCAGGACGCCTTCCCGCAGTCCCACAGTTTATCCCACATCGTGGTTGATTGTCGCCTCAAGGGGCGGGATGGCGATAGCGAGCGGCTTCTTCGGCTCCAATGTCTCCGCCCTCTTCACGCTCCGGTCTTGAAGAATCGCTTCGCGAGTGCTGCTATTGCGAAGCTGTAAAAACTGAACCGCGCCGGGTTTGCCTTAGGCTCCAACTCCTGCGAAGTTGGATCTGACTGCTGCCAGTTTGATGGAGACGAGGTTAGGCTGCATTCGCCTGCCGCCCCAAGTCAATGGGGCCGAGATACCCCAAGGTCGAGTGCCCGCGTGTCGGATTGTAGAAGCGTTCGATGCGATCAAACACCTCGGCCTTTGCCTGATTTTGCCTGCGATAGGTTTTGCGCGCGATCCGCTCGGTCTTCAGCGAAGAGAGCCGAAGGCCGGCGCAGCCAACAAGCTCTCCACGGCTGCCTTATTCCAGACGTTGCCTGAACGACTCATCGAACAGTTGACGCCGTTGTCGGCCATCAGGCGTTGAAACTGCTCGCTGGTGTATTGGCTGCCTTGGTCCGAGTGATGCAGCAAAGCCTCGGGTTTGCCGCGGCGCCGGATCCCCACCATCAGCGGGTCTGCGACGAGCCGCGCCGTCATCGTCGCGCTCATCGACCAGCCCACGACGCGGCGAGAGAACAGGTCGATCATGGCAGCCACATACAGACGAATGGATGCTACGCCGCCATGCGAGGCGAGGTCGCAGGTGCACCGCTGATTGGGTCAGACCGGGTGGATCGGGAGCGGTTGTCGGGCATTTGGCCGGTGCGCCGCAGCAGCCGGCCGAAGGGGCAGCTTGCGAATGCGGCCGCAGCAGCGGACAGAATCGGTGGCAGCGTCCGACGGTCCGAATATGGATGGCGATGTCGCTACCGCGCGCGGAAACTGGGCTAAGCGCCGGCCGCAACTTCGATAACGGTGCGCAGAGCCGCGGTGCGACGCGTTCGTCACTCGGCGGTCCCCTCCAGGCGCGGCCATCCACCGAGGGACGGATGCGATGTCGGCCGGGCTTGTCGGAACGCATCGCGCTTGGGTAGCAATACCGTCGATAATCGTGGGTGTCGTCGCTCTGTGGCTCCGAAAGTCCTTACTGGAGAAGATCCGGCACTGCCGACGGACTATCCAGCCTTCGTCTTTCGAAAGCTTTGCCAGGAAGGGTATCCTCCTGATGCGCTTCTGGACGGGACAGGATTGACCGCAGCGGGCCTTGGCGACCCCGATTTTCGGTTTGCCTTCTGGTCGCTGCGTCGGCTTGTCCTGAACGCACTGGCGATATCCCGGGAGCCACATCTCGGGATCCGGCTCGCACAGGGGTTCGAGGCGGCCTATATGGGCTTGCCGGCCTATGCCGCGATGAACGCCGCCACCTTGAAGGATGCACTCGGCGTCCTCGGCCAGTTCCTATTCCTGACCTTTCCGACCATCGAGTTCAGCGTGCTGGCGACAGGACCGGGCCTCAGCCCGGATGAAGTGGCGATCCGCCTGCGGCCCCGGCTGGCGTTGGGCGCCATTGCCTATTTTGTCTCCAGCAGCACGCTGGTGGCGTGCCACGGCCTGTTGGAAGCATTGCTGCGCACCCACCGGGTCGCGATCCGGGGCGAGATGATGGTGGCGAAACCCGCGGACTGGGCCGCGGTATCCAGCGAGATCCGGTTTCCCATCGCCTTCGGCGCGCTGGACAATCGCCTCATCCTGCCGTCCGCGCTGCTCGATTCGCCATTGCCCGGCGCAGATCCCATCAACCATCCGCGGTTGCTGGCACTGTGCGAAAAAGCCGCCCGGGATTGTCGCCGCGAAACCACCGTGACCAGCCAGGTCACCGCTTTCCTCGAAGCGGACGGGAAGCTGAGCCTGCGGCTGTCGGAGGTTGCCGCGGCGCTGGGCTGTTCCGAACGTGGCCTCCGCCGCCAGCTGGCACGTTCGGGCGCCACCTACCGCAAGCTCGCCGACAAGGTCGCCGAGGGTCGGGCGCGCAGGCTGCTGCGGGAGACGGCGCAACCCATCCAGGCGATCGCCTTCGATCTGGGCTTCGACACGCCATCCAACTTCGCGCGGAGCTTCAAACGCTGGACCGGCTACAGTCCCAGGGCGTTCCGCGAGCGTGACAGCCTCCTGCCCGAGACCGGTCAGGATTGAATAGTCTGTGGCCGCTTCGGAGCTTCTGTCCGACGGTCGAAAACGCCATGATGCCCAGCTGAGGGTGGTGTCCGCGCCGCCACGGCAAGCTGCTACCCGGCGTGCTGGCCTGCCGGCGCCATTGTTGCCCTGACCGGGTGCCCTGGCGCGCGCCAGCATCAGAATGCCGGCCCCGGGGCACGATCGGAGCTGAAACGAGAACAGGCGGAGACGGAGGCGGTGAAGGCGGCGATGAAGACGGTCGGCAAACTGGCGTTCCTGGCGATTTCATTGGCCACGTCGGGCGCTGCCCTGGCCGCGGCACCGCCGGCCCGCCCCAATATCCTGGTCGTGCTGTTCGACGATGTCGGCTTCACGGATTTCGGCGCCTATGGCAGCACGTCCCGCACGCCGAACATCGACAGGCTGGCCCGGCGCGGCGCGATGCTCTCGCGCTACTATACCTCGCCCTTCTGCGGGCCGAGCCGGGCCATGCTGATGACCGGGATGGACAACCACCAGACCGGCATGGGCACGCTGGTCGAAACGCTGAAGCCCGAACTACGGTCCTCGCCCGGCTATACCATGACATGGCAGCGGTCGCAGAAGACCATCGGCACATTGCTATCCGGCGCCGGCTATCGGACCTATGTCACCGGCAAATGGGGCATCGGCGAAACCGGTGCCAACCTGCCCAACGCCTTCGGTTTCGATCGTTCCTATGTGATGGATGCCACCGGCGGCAGCAATTACGATCGCAAGCCCTATCTGCCCGGCTATGATCGGGTGCATTGGTACGAGGATGGCAAGCCGATCGAATTGCCGGCCGATTTCTATTCGTCGCGCTCGCTGGTCGACAAGATGATCGGCTATATCGACCAGGGCGACGCCAAGCGGCCGTTCTTCGCCTATCTGGCGCTGCAGGCGGTGCACATTCCGGTGCAGGCGCCGAAGGCCTATGTCGACGCCTATAACGGCCGGTTTGATGCCGGTTGGGACAGGATGCGGCAACAGCGGCACGAGCGCGCGATCGCGCTGGGCCTGGTGCCGCCCGGCACCAGGCTGCCCCCGGCGCCGGCAGCGCACCGGGCCTGGGACTCGCTGTCGGCGGAAGAGAAGGCGCATGCCGCGCGCAAGATGCAGGTCAATGCCGGGATGATGGAAGCGGCCGACGCGCATATCGGGCGACTGCTCAAGCATCTCGAGGACACCGGGCAGCTCGACAACACCATCGTCATCGTCACGTCCGACAATGGTCCCGAATCGGCCGAGACCGAGTTTGCCGGCCTCGCCGGGGTCGCGGCGGGCGCGCTCAACCTGGTCGAGGGGTTCGACACGTCGCCCGGCAACCTTGGCCAGCCGAACAGCCTCACGGCGATCGGGCCGGAATGGGCCTCGGTATCGGCCGCCCCGTTCAATCTGTACAAATTCTACGCCAGCGAAGGCGGGCTGCGGGTGCCGCTGGTGGTGGCGGGGCCGGGCATCGCCGCGCGCGGCATCTTGCCCGCGCCGGTGCATGTGACCGATCTGGTCCCGACCCTGCTGGCCGCGGCGGGGGTCGACTATGATCCCGCCAGCTTCTACGGTCGCAGTGTGTTTCCGGTGTTGGCAGGGGCAAGCGCCACCGCCTATGCGCCGAATGAAGGCTTCGGCTTCGAGGTCAGCGGCAATGCCGCGCTGTTCCGCGGCCAGTGGAAGATCACCCGCAATTTCCCGCCGCGCGGTGACAGCCAATGGCGACTGTTCGATATCTCGGCCGATCCCGGTGAGACGATCGACCTTTCCAGGCAGCAACCGCAATTGTTCAAGCGCATGCTGGCCGATTACGAAGCGTATGCCAAGCAAGTCGGTGTGGTCGAGCTTGCGCCTGGCGACTCAGCAGTAAAGGAGCTTACCGCCAAGCTGATGTCAAAGGCGTTGCACAAATATTGGCCGTATCTGCTCGGATTGGGGATCGGCCTGATTGCAATGCTCTATCTGCTGCTGCGGCTGGCCAGATACTCGCGGCAGCCGAGAGCAGCGTAACCTGCGCCCCGACCTCGCCATTACCGCTACGGAACGAAGGATGGGAACCATGACCTTGCTGCCTGCCGGAGAAAGCGCCCGGGAACGTCATGCACGGCGCGCCGGCCGGGGGCGCCGCCAGGCGGCATGCGGCCTCGCCCTGCTGCTCTCGGCCTGCAGCTTCAGCACGCCGACGGCCTCCAACGCCGACCTTAAGGACACCACCCCCGACAGCGGGCTGCCCCGCATGGTCGGCGGCCAGGCCGCAACGCTGCTCTCGGCGTTCTTCGGGCTCGACAATGGCCTGTTCAGCGTCGCCAACCTGATCTGCCCGGGCGCCGCCGGCAAGGACGGCATGCCGCTGATCTTCTCGTCCGAAATCGATCACAAGACGATGCAGGCCGGCGATTTCGAAGTGACGACGGCGGCGGGCGTCACCGGGCAGATGCATTGCGTATCGCTGCTGCCCGCCACCGACGCCGGCGAATTGCGCACCGTCCTGCTGATCGGCGCGTTCGGCGATGCCAAGGTCGATCCGCCGGCGCGCGTCAGGATTATCGGCAATCTCCATTCGCTGGACGGAACCCGCAACTTCCGCGGTGCGAGCATTGGCGTCATACCGCTCGCGGCGGGGCCCACGCTGATCATGGCCGAACGGGTTTCAGGCAAGGCAGTCGATTCCGGACTGGGCAATTGGCGAACGCAGGGGGATTCATGTCCGGCCACGGGTGTCCGCCAGGCCATCCGGGTAGTCTGGGCGGGCGGTGTTTCCCTGAAGAGCGGCAAGACCCCGGGTGACGTGGAGCGGCAGCTTTATCGGGTCAGGGTGCGCACCAGCGCGGGGGTAGAGCGCGACATCCTGCCCATGGCGCTGGCGGACGCCGCCGACCCGGACAACAACCATGTCCTGTGCCTCGACACCGCTGATCGCGTGATCTCCGTGTCCTTCCCCCGCGGCATCTTCCAGGATCCCAATGGCGATCTCAACCCGCCGACATCGGTCGCCTTGCAGCGCTAGCCGTCGGCCGTCATGGCGGCGAGGCACCCGGTCTCCGCCAGCAAGGCCGTCAACGTCGCATTGCCGGCGACGCTGGCGAACTTGCGGCGCAGTTCGTCGAGCGTCACAGCCTGGTATTTGAACGTCTTCTGCTGGAAGAGCTGACCGTTCATCTGCAGGCTGGTGTCTTTCTCGCCGGCCGCGAAAGCGCGATGATTGGCGACCATCCAGGGCAGGAAACGGGTGGCCATTTCCTGAGCGAGGATCGGCGCCAGGGTCGGTCGTAGCGTGTCCAGCGGCTCGAAATCGCCTTCGACCGACGGGTGCAGCATGCGCTTGAGATAGGCGACCAAGGTCGGCGCATGCGCCTCGAGATAGGCGTTGGCGGTGGGGTCGGTCCAGGCCTGGTGCAGGTTGCACCACAGGCCGAAGTCGCCAAAACAGGGGCGCGCGCCCAACAGATAGGGGCGTGTCTGCAGATGCGTTTCCAGCAAGGCAGCGAGATTTTCAAAGGACTGCTTGAGCTGCGGCACGTTGGTCGCATTGCCGCCGGAATAGGCCAGCCGCGGCACCATGCGGCGCACCAGCAGTTGCGCCGCGATGGGCCGGGCCATCGCCGACCACCATTCGCCGCTGAAGCGTTCGGCGGCGAGCCGCCGGCCCGTGGCCCTGGCGTCGGCGGCGTAGAACCAGCGCTGGAAGAACATCAGCTTGTTGCACCATTCGTCGCCGAATTCCTCGAACAGGCAGGACAGGAACCACAGCGCCGGATCGTCCGGCTGCATCGCCGGCGCCGGATAGTCCCTGTCCAGGCGTTCCAGGATCGGCGTTGAATCCTGCATGGTCTCGCCATCGGGGAAGAAAAGCAGCGGGATCAGCTGGACCTTGGCATGGGCCTGGAATTCCTTTTCGGCCAGACGATTGCGGCTGACCCATTCATAGGGGATGCCCTTGAAACGCAGGAAGGATTGAACCTTCATGGTATAGGGCGAAAGTTCGAGGCCCATCAGTCGCAGCGCGGCTCGATCCTGGGGCATTTCGGTTCCTTCTGTTGCAGTGCCCGGCTGGACGCAGCGGCCTCTGGCGCGGGAAGATGGTTTCCACCGCGCTGGCGGCGGCTCGCGGTGCTGTTGCCGGAACCCTGGCCTCAGTTCACATTGCGCTCCTTGCCGGCCCAATAGGGCTCGCGGAGCGCCCGCTTGAGGACCTTGCCGGAGGCATTGCGGGGCAGCACGTCGACGAAATCCACCGACTTCGGCACCTTGAAGGCGGCGATCCGCTCCCGGGCAAAACGCAGCAGCTCGGCCTCGCTGGCCTCGATGCCGGGCTTCAGGACCACCACCGCCTTGACCGCCTCGCCCCAGCGCGCATCGGGCACACCGATAACGGCGACATCGGCGACGGCGGGATGGCCGTAAATGGCGCTCTCGACTTCCGCCGGATAGACATTCTCGGCACCCGAGATGATCATGTCCTTCACCCGGTCGTGGATGTAGAGATAGCCATCGGCATCGAGGTAACCAGCGTCGCCGGTGCGCAGCCAGCCGTCCGTATCGAGCGTTTCATGCGTGGCGGCGTCGTTCCGCCAATATCCCGCCATGTTGGAGGTCGACCTGGTGGCGATCTCGCCGACGGTTTCGGGCGGCAGCGTGTTGCCGTCCTTGTCGATGATCTTCAGTTCGACTCCCGGCATGGCGCGGCCGGCCGATTTCATGCGGCGGTTGCCGTTCGGATCGTGATCGTCCGGCGGCAGATAGACGATCGTCCCGCAGGCCTCGGTCATCCCATATTGCTGGCAGAAGCCACAGCCGAAGACATCCATGCACTGGCGCAGCAGGTCGAGCGGGATCGGCGAGGCGCCGTAGAATATGGCCTTGAGGCGGCTGAAGTCGACTTCCCGCGCGCCCGGCATCTGGATCAGGAAGTTCAGGGCCGACGGCACCATGAACAGCTT
>JAIXZK010000401.1 GCA_027489695.1 Sphingomonadales bacterium | reverse complement strand
TCCGCCTGCTTCGTTTCGGCCGCGGACGGCGCCTTGAAGCGATGGCGGCGGGGCCTGTCAATTCCCGCTTTAGTGCGGCAAAAGCGGTGCATCATGCGTGCCGCCATCGAACCCGTTCCACTCAGTCTTGTCGAAACCGATCTCCCGGCCGCCGCCGCGGCGCTGGGCGATGCCTTCGCCCGCACCGGTTTTGCCATCGTCGCCGATCACGGCATCGATCCGGCGCTGATCGCCCGCGCCGAAGCGGCGTCGCGCGACTTTTTCGCACTGCCGGAAGCCGTTAAGGTCGCCTATGCCGTGCCCGGCGGCGGTGGCCAGCGTGGCTTCACCCCGTTCGGCATCGAGGGCGCCAAGGATGCCGGCATCGCCGATCTCAAGGAATTCTGGCACATGGGCCGCAAGGCGCCGGCCGGCAGCGCCTATGCGGCGGCGATGCCCGACAATCTCTGGCCTGCCGAAGTCGGGGATTTCCGGCCCGCCATCGCCGATCTGTTCGCGGCGCTCGACCACGCCGGGCTGCGGCTGCTGCGTGCCATCGCCGTGCATCTGGGGCTGGCGGCCGATCATTTCGACGATGCGGTCACCGGCGGCAATTCGATCCTGCGGCTGCTGCATTATCCGCCCGTCGCGCCGGAAGCCGCCGGCCGCATCCGCGCCGGCGCGCATGAAGACATCAACGTCATCACCCTGCTGCTCGGCGCCGAGGAGGCGGGGCTGCAACTCCTCACCCGCGACGGCGATTGGCTCGACATCGCGCCGCCGCCCGGCGCGCTGGTCTGCAACATCGGCGACATGCTGCAGCGGCTGACCGGGGCGCGGCTGCCCTCGACGACGCACCGTGTCGCCGGCCCGGCCGCGGCGCGCGCCCATCTGCCACGCTATTCGATGCCCTTCTTCCTGCATTTCCGCCCCGATTATCGTATCGAGACGCTGGCCGGGGGCCCGCGCGATTTTCCGCCGATCACCGCCCATGATTATCTGCACGAGCGCCTCCGCGAAATCGGGTTGCTGTAACCTGGGTGCGCCAATGCCTTGCCGATTTCGGAGACCTGCCCGATGATTCGCCCGCTGATCGTGATCGCCCTGCTCGCCGCGGCACCGGCCCTGGCGGCGCCGCCGGTGCTCGATACCCCGGTCAAGGACGATTATTGGCAGGCGGCGCGGGCGGCGCTGGGTGCGCGGCTGCGCGCCGTCAACCGGCCGAGGCGGGCGAAGAACGTCATCCTGATGATCGGCGACGGCATGGGCATCGCCACCATCACCGCGGCGCGCATCTATGATGGCCAGCATCCCGCCGAGGGCCCGCCTCGACCCGGCGAGGAGAACAGCCTGGCCTTCGAGGCGCTGCCGAACGTCGCCCTGGTCAAGACCTACAACAGCAACGCCCAGGTGCCGGACAGCGCCGGTACCGCCAGCGCCATCAACACCGGCGTCAAGACCCGCATCGGCACCATCAACTTTGGCCAGGCCCAGGATGCCGCCGCCTGCAAGACACCGGAAGCGCTGCCAACGACGCTGGCCGAGATTGCCAAACGGCGCGGCATGGGGGTGGGCGTGGTGACGACCACCCGGATTACCCATGCCACGCCGGCAGCGGTGTTCGCGCATGTGCCGAACCGCAACTGGGAAGGCGCCGACCGCGCCTTTCCCGCCGCCGATCGCGCCTCGGGCTGCCGCGACATCGCGCGCCAGCTCGTCGAATTCGCCCCGGCGAGCACCGGCGGACTCGATGTCGCGCTCGGCGGCGGCCGGGCGCGCTTCCTGCCGGTCGCCAGGGGCGGCAGCCGCGATGACGGCCAGGATCTGGTCGCGGCGTGGCAGGCGCGGTTTCCGGCCGGGCGTTATGTCGATGGCGCCGCCGGTTTCGCGGCGCTCGATCCGCGCGCGCCTGGCCCGGTGCTCGGCCTGTTCAACAATGATCATCTGACCTTCGAGGTCGATCGCGATCCGGCCGCCGAACCTGCCCTCGCCGACATGGCGCGCTTCGCGGTCGCGAAGCTCGCCGCCAGTGCCGCCGGCCGCCGCAACGGCTATTATCTGATGATCGAGGGCGGGCGGATCGATCACGCCCATCACGCCAGCAACGCCTCCCGGGCGCTGAGCGAAACCCAGCAATTCTCGCGCGCTGTCGCGGCGGTGCTGGCGACGATCAACCTCGACGAAACGCTGCTGCTGGTCACCGCCGATCACAGCCACACGATGACGATCAGCGGCTATCCCGAGCGCGGCAACGACATTCTGGGCTTCATCCGCAACGCCGCGGCCGGGGAGGGTGGCGGCCCGGTCAGCCCGGAAGGCTTCGCGCTCGACGACCAGGGCCGGCCGATGACGACGCTGACCTATGCCAACGGGCCACGATCGTCGCCACCGCTATCGCCGACGCTGCCGCCGAACGACCGCAACCGGCTGCAGGACAAGACCTATGGCACCCAGACCGAAAGCCATGGCGGCGAGGATGTCGCCGCCTTTGCCGCCGGCCCGCGCAGCAATCTGGTAACCGGCGTGGTGGAACAGAATCTGCTGTTCCACATCATGGCCGAAGCCCTGGGGTGGCGCTGATCGCGGCGCGCGCGATTTCAGCCGGCACTCACCTGTTCGGTCGGCGCAGCACCAACCAGGGTGACGGCGACCAGCGCGCCGCCGGCAACCCCGACCACCAGGCCGGCAATCCACAGAAACCGAAAGCGACGGCCCGGGGCCCCAGGGCCCGCGCCAGAAGAATGCGACATTGTTACACTCGTTATTGGCCCGAAGGCTGCGACCTCTTCGGTTAAGCAAATTTCGTGCCAGCCCTGGCGTGGCGACGAAACTGCTGATTCACTTGAGTTGCTGCAATGCCGCAATTTTGACGGTGTAAACTACACCGACACCAAAGTGTAACGAGCCGTCAAGAAAGTCAGACCGTCGGGTGGTGCATTGACGCCCAATGCGTCGCGATCGCGCGCCGCCAGTGCCGCGGCCAGGTCCGCCGCGGACCATTTTCCTTCGCCGACCAGCTTGAGGCAGCCCGTCATCGATCGCACCTGGTGATGCAGGAAGGAACGGGCCCGGGTGTGGATACGCACCTCGTCACCTTCACGGGAGACAGTGATGGCGGTCAGCGTCTTGACCGGGCTTTCGGCCTGGCATTGCGCCGAACGGAAGGTGGTGAAATCATGCCGACCGACCAGGCATTGCGCTGCTGCGTCCATCGCCTCGGCATCGAGGGGCACCGGCACCCGCCACACCAGCCCCTGCTGCCAGGTCAGCGGCGCGCGGCGATTGAGGATGCGATAGCAATAGGCGCGTTCGATACAATCGAAGCGCGCGTGAAAGCCGGGGGCGGGTTCGCAGGCGAGGATCGCCACCGGATGCGGGCGCAGCCGGGCGTTGATCGCCTCCATCATGCGAAACGGCGCCAGCGCCGATTCCGTGTCAAAATGCGCCACCATCGCCGCGGCATGGACGCCGGCATCGGTGCGGCCGGCACTGAACACGCTCACCGTCTCGCCGGTAACGGCGTGGATCGCCGCTTCGATGGCGCCCTGCACAGACGGGCCATGGTCCTGCCGCTGCCAGCCCATGAACGGCCGGCCATCATATTCGATGGTCAGGCGCAGCCGCTGGGTCATGCGTTGGTCCCGGACAAGCGAAATGGGCCACCGTCCGCCAGTTCTTCTTCAGCGGGTGCGATCATCGACGCCCCGGTTCACGCCATGGCGATGCGGGTGCCGGCCGGGATCGCCCAGCCGTTCAGCAGGTCGCGCACCGGCATCGCCGGCTTGCCGGCGCGCTGCACCAGGGTGGGCAGCAGGTCGCCATCGTGAGTGCCGATGGCAAGATCGGCTCCGATCTCGCCGGGCGCCAGCGTCGCCGGGCCGATGTCGGCGGCGAGGATCTTCAGCCGCTCGCCAAGGATTTCGCAAAAGGCGCCGGGTGCCGGGTTGAAGGCGCGCACGGCGCGCTCCAGCTGCACCGCACCTTGCGCGAAATCGAGCCGGGCTTCGGCCTTGTCGATCTTGGCGGCATGGGTGGCGCCATCGCCCTGCGGGGCGGCGGCGAGGTCACCGGCGAGCGCCTCGACCATCAGCGCGGCGCCCATCGCCGCCAGTTCGGCTGTCAACGCGCCGGCGGTCTTGCCGGCGATCGGCGTTGCCTGCGCCATCAACATCGGCCCGGTATCGAGGCCGGCTTCCATGCGCATGATGGTGACGCCGGTTTCCGTATCACCGGCCAGGATGGCGCGCTGAATCGGTGCCGCGCCGCGCCAGCGCGGCAGCAGCGAGGCATGGATGTTGAAGCAGCCGCGCGCCGGCAGATCGAGCAGCGCTTGCGGCAGGATCAGGCCATAGGCGGCGACGACGGCGGCATCGGCGTGCGTCCCGCCAACCTCGGCCTGGGCGGCGGGATCGCGCAGGGTGCGCGGGGTGTGGACGGGCAGGCCGGCGGCTTCGGCGGCAAGATGCACCGGCGATTTCGCCAGCGCCTTGCCGCGCCCCGCTGGTTGCGGCGCCCGCGTCCAGACGCCGGCGATGTCGTGACCGGCGGCGATCAGCGCGTGCAGCGCCGGCACGGCAAAGGCCGGGGTACCCATGAACAATAGTCGCATGGGCACCGGCTAGGCGATTTCAGGACGAGGGGGAAGCGCCTGGCGACAGACAACTACACATATGGCCGCCGGCGCATTTCCCAAGCGACTTCCAGGCCCCGCTCATGCCGAGCGAAGTCGAGGCACGCCCCAAACGCCCGGGGATGCCTCGGCTTCGCTCGGCAGGAGGAGGGCTGGTGGTGGCTTCGCCGCGGATCGCGCCTCAGCGCGCCCCGGCGATCACCGTCACGGCGCGGCGGTTCTGCGCCAGCGCCGCTTCATCGGCGCCTTCGACCGCCGGGCGTTCCTTGCCATAGCTGATCACCGACAGCCGCGAGGTCGCCACCCCCTGCGCCGCCAGGAAGTTCTTGGCGGCGGTGGCGCGGCGGTCGCCGAGGGCGAGATTGTATTCGCGGGTGCCGCGCTCGTCGGCATGGCCTTCGATGGTCACCTTCAGCGCCGGATAGCGCGCCAGCCACTCGGCCTGCTTGCCGAGCACGGCGCGATCTTCCTCGTCGAGCTCATAGCTGTCGTATTCGAAGAGGATCTTGTCCGACCCCGACTGCGCGACGAAATCGGCATAGGAGCCCGGGACATTGCTGTTGCCGACGGGTTCGGGCGCGGCCATGCCGCCGCTGTCGGCCGGCGCGGTCGGCGTCGCGGGCGGCGGTGCGGCCTCGCTCACCGGTTGCGGCGGCAAATCCTTCGTCTTGGTAGCGCAGGCCGAAACCGTGGCGGCGATCAACAGCGGGAGGATCAGGCGCTTCGACATCAACAGACCTTTCATGGGAAGATACCCCCGGAACGCTTATCTATCGAGCAAGGACCCTAGGGCAAGAGCGGCGACCAGGCCGGATCGGAGCCATCAAGCGGCGTCGGCACCTGGCGCTCGTTCTGGCCGGAAACATCCACCGAGCGCAGGTCGGTGCGCCCGCCGCGCATGGTGCGCTGGAACAGGATCACCCGGCCATTCGGCGACCAGGTGGCGCCTTCATCCTGATAGCCATTGGTCAGCAGCCGCTCGCCCGAACCATCGGGGCGCATGACGCCGATGCCGAAACGGCCCCCGCCGATACGGGTGAAAGCGATGAGGTCGCCGCGCGGGCTCCACACCGGCGATGCCGAGCGGCCCTCGCCGAAGCTGACGCGATTCTGGCCGGAACCATCGGCGGCCATGACGTAGAGCTGTTGCGAGCCGCCGCGGTCGCTTTCAAAGACGATGCGGCTGCCGTCGGGGGAGAAGCTCGGCGAGGTGTCGATGCCGGGCTGCGTCGTCAGTCGCGTCAGTGCCCGGCTGGCGAGATTGAGCTTGTAGACGTCGGTATTGCCGCCGACCGACATCGAGAACACCAGCGTTGTGCCATCGGGCGAAAAGCGCGGCGCGAAGCTCATGCCGGCGAATTCGCCGATCGCCGCCTGGCGACCGGAGCCGAGCGTGTAGAGCCAGACGCGCGGGCGATTGGCCTCGAACGACATATAGGTGATCGTCTGCTGGTTCGGCGCGAAGCGCGGCGTCAGCACCAGCGCCTGGCCGGCGGTAAGGAAGCGGTGGTTGGCGCCGTCCTGGTCCATCACGGCGAGGCGCTTGATGCGCTTGGTGCGCGCGCCGGTTTCGGAGACATAGACGATGCGGCTGTCGAAATAGCCGCTTTCGCCGGTCAGCCGCGAATAGACGAGATCGGCGCATTTGTGCGCGGCTCGCCGCCAGCCGGCCGCGGTGGTGACGAACCCCTGGCGCGCCAGTTCCTGGCCGGCGAAGACATCATAGCCATAGCAGGCGAGCGTGATGCCGCCGTCGGGATTGGCGCTGACAGTGCCGGTGACCAGTGCCTGCGCCGCCACCGTGCGCCAGGCATCGAACTGCGGCCGCACCGTATCGGCAACGCCGACGACGGTGGTGAAGGCAGCCGGATCGAGCGGCCGGAACAGGCCGGAAGATTTGAGATCGGCGGCGATGACGGCGGCGATGCGGGCGCCCAATTCGGCCGGCGTGCCGGCGTCGGTGGCGGCATCATTGGCGGCCGGGAAGGCCGGCACCGCGATCGGCAGCGGCTGGGCAATGCCCGAATTGATGTCGACACGAAGCTGGGCCGCGGCAGGGGTGGCGGCAAGCGCGGCGAGGAGGGGGGCAAGCAGGATACGCATGGCGCTGTGGTAGCATCGCCGGGCAGGGATGGGGAGGCGGTTTTGCGATCCCGCGGGAGCGGTTCGGGTCGGCACTTCTCTTCTCCCTCCCCCCGGTGAGCGAAGCGAACCGAGAGTGGGGAGGGTCGGGGTGGGGGCTTTGGTGGGAACCGGGATCGCGGAGTCGATTGCAATCAGTCGCCTCGGTCGAAGACCCCCACCCCGACCCTCCCCACTCTACGCTCGCTGCGCTCACGTGGGGGGAGGGGGAAGGAAGGTCGTTGGCCGAACTCCTACCGCGCCACCCTTACCCCCAGCCACAGCGTCCGCGGCGTCGCCCGCTCGACGACGCCGGTGCCACTGATCCCGGCCTGCACTTCCTCGTCGAACAAATTCTCGCCGCGCGCCTCGATCGTCACACCGCCACCCAGCGGCACGCCGATGAACGCGTCGAGCGTCGTCGCCGGGGCGAGGCGGCGGACATTCTGGTCATCCTCGAACTGGCCGCCGAAGTGGCGCAGCGTCGTCGCCACGGTCAAGCGGCGGTGGGTGTAGTCGGCGGTCGCCGTCACGCTGTCGCGCGGGGTCTGCGCCGGCAACAGGCCGTCGAGCGGCGACCCCGCCGCCACCACCCGTGGCGAAACATGGCTCCACGCCGCGCGCACGCCGAACGGCCCGCGCCGCCAGCTCGCTTCGACCTCGACCCCCCAGACGCTGATGGCATCGAGGTTGCGGCGCACACGATAGGTGCCGCCGGCGCCGACGAAGCCGACGCCAGGAAAACTGCCCGGCCCGCTGCCGGCGCTAACATTGGCGATGGCATTGTCGAGCCGGTTCCAGAAGCCGGTGGCGCCCAGGCTGAGCCCCGGCACCGGCGTCAGCACCAGCCCGGCCTCGGCACCGGTCAGGCGTTCGGGCTGCAGCGCGGCATTGGCGGCGGTGGCATCGGCGCCGGCGCGGAACGGGCGATAAAGTTCGTTCAATGTCGGCAGCCGCCAGCCGCGATAGCCGGCTCCCCGCAGGGTCAGCCAGTCGGTGGCAGCCCAGGCCAGGCCGGCGCGGCCGGTCAGTTCGGTGCCCGCGCGGTCGGGAAAGCGCGCATCGGTCAGGCTGGCGCCGGTGGCCAGCGTCGTCTCGATCAACCGGCCATCGGCGATCCGCCACCAGTCGATGCGCCCGGCGAGCGTCAGCGTCAGGTCGCCGGCCTGCCAGCCACCATCGACAAAGACGCCGCCGCTGGTGGTGCGGCCGCCGGCTTCGCGCAGCCGGGTCGGCGCGCCGGCGACAAAGGTGAAGCGTTCGCGGGTGCGCCCATCGAGCGCCCGGATGTCGGCACCGATGCGCAGGTTGAGGCCAGCGCCCAGCGGCGGCGCGATCTCCACCCGCCCGCCGATGCCGGTCGCGGGCGTGCCGAACTGGTCGAGCGTCTGCGTCGCCACATTGCGCGCCGCATCGATGCCGGCGAACTGGCTTTCGAAATTGCGGGTCTGCACATAGGCCAGCGCCTGCCAGCCCCATCGCCCGCGGCCGACGAGGCGCAGCGAGGCATCGGCGCCCTCGCTGAGATTGGCGGTGAACGCCGTCCCGCGCTCGCGGCGATCGCTGAAGGCGCTGAGATTGGCCTGAAGCTCGGTCGCCGGCCCCAGCGCGATAACGCCGCGCAGGGCGCCCGACGCCTGCTCATAGGGCGCGGCGCGATCCGCCGCCCCACGCTGCCGCGCGACGATCGGCACGAACCCGTCGCCGCGTGCATAGGCGCCCGAAACCGTGGCGAAGCCGCCATCGCGGACCAAGGCCGCACCGGCCTGGGCTTCGACCTGGCCATAGCTGCCGCCGGCCAGCGTCGCGCCGAAGGTCGGCAGATCGTCGCCCGGGGCGGCGCTTTCCAGCTCGATGGTGCCGGCCAGCGCGCCCGGCCCCCAATAGCCCGAGCCGCCGCCGCGCGTCACCCGCACCCGCCCCAGCCGGCCGGTGGCATAGGCCGGAAACGCCACCCAGCCACCGAACGGATCGGCCTGGGGCACGCCATCGAGAATGAGCAGCGCCCGCGACGCGGCATTGCCGCCCAGCCCGCGCAGATTGATCCCCTGCGATGTGGGATTGGCGGAACGACTGTCGGAGCGGCGGAACTGCTGCAGGCCGGGAACATCGGCGAGGATGTTCTCGAGCCGCGTCGAGGCCGAGGTCTGGAGGCGCGCCCGGTCGAGCACCACCACCCCGGCGGTGGCGTCCCCCGGCCGGTCGGCAAGGCCGCGCCCCGTGACGATGATGGTTTCGGCATCGATGTCGGCGGCGGCAGCGGGGCCGGCGGCCAGAATTGCCAGCGCGGGCAGCAGGGAGCGGGAAGCGGTCATGCCCCGTCCATTGGCCAATGGGGCGGCGCGCGCAAGGGTGCGGAATGGCAGGGGCTTTGATCCTGTCACCCCGGGCCCGACCCGGGGCCCAGCTTCTTTCGCACGGCAGAACAGCTGGGTCCCGGGTCAAGCCCGGGATGACACAGAGCCAACAGCTCGGGCACAATCCTGCAACCTTCAGGGCCGCGGCATCGGGTCCAGCAGGCTCTCCAGCGTTCGCCCGATCGCCAGCAGCCGCGCGTCGCTCCCCGCCGGGCCGTCGAGTTCCAGGCTGGCCGGCAGGCGCTCGCCGGTAAGGCCGCAGGGCAGCACCAGGCCGGGCAGGCCGAGCGTGCTGCCACTGGTGATGTTGCGGGCGATGGCGGTGAAGAAGCTGATTTCCCGGCTCGTCTGCTGCGGCCCCAAATCGCCGATGCGCGGCGCCGCGATCAGCGTCGTCGGGAACACCATCGCCGCGACGCCCGTGTGCGCGAACCAGTCGGCGACGGCGGCGCGGCGGCGCGGCAGTTCGGTGCCGACGATCTCGGCATAGCGCGCTTCGCTGGTCGCTGCCGGTGCGCCGGGGGCGGCGAAGGAACGGATGACGCTGGCGACATCCTCGCTCGCCATGTCGACGACTTCGCCGAAGGTCACCGCAGCGCCGATCTCGGCGAGCCAGGCGCGGAACGCCGGTTCCAGATCATGCATCTGCACCGGCATGGCGATATCGAAGAACAGATCGTCGAGGCCGGTGATTTCGGCTTCGACCAGGGTGATGCCAGCGGCCCGCCAGCGGTCGAATGCATCCTCGACAAGCGCCGC
>JAIXZK010000255.1 GCA_027489695.1 Sphingomonadales bacterium | reverse complement strand
GCCTGCTGGTCCTGATTATCCATTGTTGTCATTCCCTTCGCGAAGCCGCGCAGTTGCTTTCAATTCGAACCGAAACCCGGAGAGCCAGGTGACGCCGATCGCCGTCAGCGTGGGCCAGGGCGCCGGGCCCCAGAATTCGTCGCGAACCTTGCCGAACACCGGCAGCAGCGGCTCGGGATCGACGATGAAAACGGTGAAATCGACCACATCACCAAAATCGCACCCGGCCGCCGCGAGCACGGCATCCAGATTCTGGAAGGCGAGCCGCAACTGGGCCTCAGGATCGGGCTCGGGGCTGCCATCCTCACGGCTACCGACCTGGCCCGAGATGAACAGGAAGCCCCCTGACGCTACCGCCGCCGAATAGCGGTAGCGGGCGTAGATATCCTGCCGGCCGGCCGGAAAGATGGCGACGCGCTCAGCCATAAACCGCTTCCTTGAACGGCGCGGGGCCGAGGCGGCGATAGGTGTCGAGGAAGCGCTCGTCGGGGGCGGCGCGGGCGGTGCGGTAGAAGGCGATCAGCTTGTCGACCGCGGCGACGATGCCGTTCTCGTCGAAACCGGGGCCGAGGATCTTGGCCAGCGAAGCGTCTTCGGCGCCGGAGCCGCCGAGGAGCAGCTGGTAAGCTTCCTCGCCCTTCTTGTCGACGCCGAGGATGCCGATATGGCCGGCGTGATGGTGGCCGCAGCCGTTGATGCAGCCCGAAACCTTGATCTTCAGTTCGCCGATATCGCGCTGTTCGGCGATGTCATTTTCGAACTTCGCCGCGATCTTCTGGGCGATCGGGATCGAACGGGCATTGGCCAGCGTGCAATAATCCATGCCGGGGCAGGCGATGATGTCGGTAACCAGATCGAGGTTGGGCGTGGCAAGTTCCGCCGCCTCGAGCGCCTGCCAGACGGCGTAGAGGTCCGACTTGCGGACATGCGCCAGCACGAGGTTCTGGCTGTGCGTCACCCGAATCTCGTCCTGGGCATAGCGCGTCGCCAGATCGGCGATGACGTCCATCTGTGCCGAGGAAGCGTCGCCGGGGATGCCGGCACGCGGCTTCAGGCTGATCGTCGCGATGGCATAGCCCGGCTGCTTGTGGGCATGGACATTCTGCTCGACCCACAGGCGGAAATCCGGGTCGCTGAGATCGAGCTCGTCGCTCGCCGCCGGATCGAATTCGGGCGGCGCGAACTGGGCGATGATCCGGTCATATTCGGCCTGCGGCGCATCGAGGCCGAGCGGTTCGAGCAGCGCCCATTCGGCTTCGACTTGGGCGGTGAATTCCTCGATGCCGAGTTCGGTGACGAGGATCTTGATCCGCGCCTTGTAGATGTTGTCGCGGCGGCCGTAGCGATTGTAGACGCGCAGGATGGCTTCCGAATAGCTGAGGAACTGGCCCACCGGAATCCAGTCGCGCACCACCTGGCCGATGATCGGGGTGCGGCCCATGCCGCCGCCGACATAGACGCGGAAACCCAATTCGCCGGCGTCGTTCTTGCGCAGCTGCAGGCCGATGTCGTGCAGCTGGATGGCGGCGCGATCGGTGTCGCTGGCGATCACCGCAATCTTGAACTTGCGCGGCAGGAAGCTGAATTCTGGGTGCAGCGTCGACCATTGCCGCAGCAGCTCGGCATAGGGGCGCGGATCGGCGACTTCATCGGCGGCGGCACCGGCGAACTGATCCGACGAAATGTTGCGGATGCAGTTGCCGCTGGTCTGGAAGGCGTGCATTTCGACCTTCGACAGATCGTCGAGCAGATCGGCGAACTGTTCCAGCTTGATCCAATTATACTGGATGTTCTGGCGCGTGGTGAAATGGCCGTAATCGCGGTCGTACTTGCGCGCGATATGCGCCAGCATCCGCATCTGGGTGCCGCTCAACGTGCCATAGGGAATGGCGACGCGCAGCATATAGGCGTGCAACTGGAGATAGAGACCGTTCATCAGCCGCAGCGGCTTGAACTGGTCCTCGGTGATCTCGTTGCGCAGCCGGCGCGCCACCTGGTCCTTGAATTCGGCGACGCGGGCGTCGACGATGGCCTGGTCGTACTGGTCGTAGCGATACATCAGATGACTTCCGTCGAAAGGCTGCCGCGGGCGAGATCGGCGCGGACGCTGGGGCCCGAGGCGCGAACCCGCTCGCGGGTGGTGGTGGGAACAAAGGCGCCGGGTTCGCCGGTGACGTCGATCAGCGCCGGATCGTTGATGCGCTCCTCGGCAACCAGCCGGGCGACCAGCGCCTCGCCCTCGTCACCGATGGCGACGGCGTCGGCGATATGGGGGCTCCAGTCGCTGCCGTTCCACCACAGGACGTCGCCGGTTTCGAGGCGGTTGCCGGTCAGGACACGCGTTAGCGAACTGGGCATGCTGGCACTTTCTGGCTCCCCTCGCGCGTCGCGGCGGGGCTGGAGGTGGGAAGGAAGGGCAGCGCCGTCACATCGCCGACGACGATCAGCGCCGGCGAGATGATGCCCTCGCGCGCCACCAGCCCGCCGAGATCGGCGAGCAGGCTGCGGACGATGCGCATGCCGGGGAGCGTCGCGCGCTCGATCACGGCGATCGGCGTATCGGGGGCGAGACCATCGGCCATCAGCTTGTCGGCGATCCGCTCGGCGCCGGCGATGCCCATATAGATGACCAGGGTGCGGCCCTTGCCGGCGAGTCCCGCCCAATCCTGATCGGCAAGGCCGCGGCATTCGCCGGCGACGAAGCTGACGATCGAGGCATGGTCGCGGTGGGTCAGCGGCAGCAAATTCGCCGCCGCCGCGCCCTGCGCCGCCGAAATGCCGGGGATGACGTCGACCTCGATGCCGGCGGCATGGCAAGCGTCGACTTCCTCGCCGCCGCGACCGAAGATGAACGGGTCACCGCCCTTCAGCCGCACGACATTGTGGCCGGCGAGCGCCTCGGCGACGAGCAGGGCCCCGATCTCATGCTGCTGCAGTGTGTGGCGATCGCGGCGCTTGGCCACTGACACCAGCCGCGCCGACGATGGCGCCAGCGCCATGACATCGGGACCGACGAGGCCATCGTGCACGACGACATCGGCCGCCGCCAGGGCGCGGACGGCGCGAACCGTCAACAGATCGGCGGCGCCGGGGCCGGCACCGACAAGCACGACTCTTCCAGGGGGCGTGGCATCCATGGCCCCGATCTAGGGGCGGGCGTCCAGGCCGACCACGCAGCGATTCTTGGCCCGGGTGAAGTGGTGATAGTCTAGCAGTTGGATGGGATTATCCGATTGCCGGCCGGTGACGAGGCCTAAAGCCCCGTCATGCCGGCCGGCGATCGGTCAACACTCAGCCGAAGGTGCGCTGCCACCAGCCCTTGCGCGGTGCCGGCGCCGGTTCGGCCGAAACCGCGGCGTCGGTAGCGGCGGCTTCGGGCACGGCCGTCGCGGCGGCGCCCGCATCCGGCGCCGGATCGGCGACGACGTCAGCGACAACCTCGGCCGTCGCTGCCTTGGTTGCGGCCTTGGCGCGGCGCGGGCGGCCGGCCTTGGCTGGCGCGGCGGGCACGGGTTCCGGTGCCGGGGTTTCCACGACCGCGGTCTCGCTCACCACCGGCGTCGCTTCCGCGTCGGCGGCATCGGCCTTCTTGCGACGCGGACGCTTCGGCTTTGCCTCGGTCTCGGCGGCGGCGGCCGGCGCTGTCTCGGCCTCGGCAACCGGTGCCGGCGCTTCGACGGTCGGCGCGGCGTCGGCGTCGGCCTTGCGGCGGCGCGGGCGCTTCGGCTTTGCCGTGTCGCTGGCCGCTTCGGCCGCCGGGGCGGGCGCTGCGGGCGGGGTCGCATCGGCGTCGTCGGCGATTGCGGCAACGGGCTCGTCGGCATCGGCCGGCTGGCCGTCGCTGGCGTCGCCGGTCACGGTGTCGCGGTCGCGCTTGCCGCGACGGCCGCGGCGGCGGCGCTTGCGCTTCTCGCGCGCCGCCGGCGTCTCGTCGCCATTGTCGGCAGCATGATCGTCGCCGCCATCGTCCTCGCCCGCGGCCACATCGGCGGCGGCGGTCGTTGCATCGTCGCCGACCGGCGAGTCGCCATCGGCGGCGTCATTGTCGCCGGCGTCGCTTTCGTTGGTCCGGTCGCCGTCATCGCGGCCGCCGCGGCGGCGCCGGCGGCGCTTGCCGCGCGGCTGGCGGTCGCCGCGCTCGGCACGGTCACCGCCGTCCTCCTCGTCGCTTTCGTCGCCGGGCAGCTCGTCCTCATCGTCCTCGATCCGCACTGGCGCCGGCAGCGCGCGCATCTCGATGCGCTTGCTCGGCGGCGCGCCGCTGGCATCGATGACGAAGTTGGGGCCGATCAGCGATTCGTCGGGCACGGTGACGATGGTGACACCGTAGAGTTCCTCCAGTTCGGCGAGCTCGATGCGCTTGCGGTTGAGCAGATAGACCGCGACTTCCTCGCCGGCCCGCAGCGTCAGATCGGAAGCGCGGCCGCGCAGCGCCTCGGCTTCGAGAGCGCGCAAGGCGGCGAGTGCCGCCGAAGCGACCGAGCGCACGCTGCCGGTGCCATCGCACATCGGGCAGCTGTGGGTGGAGGCTTCGAGGACGCCGGTGCGCAGCCGCTGGCGGCTCATTTCCATCAGGCCGAAGGCGCTGATGCGGCCGATCTGGACGCGGGCGCGATCGTTGCGGAGCGCGTCCTTCATCGCCTTTTCGACACGGCGGACATTGGCGCCGACTTCCATGTCGATGAAATCGATGACCACCAGCCCGGCCATGTCGCGCAGGCGCAGCTGGCGGCCGATTTCCTCGGCGGCTTCCAGGTTGGTCTTGGTGGCGGTTTCCTCGATGCCATATTCGCGCGTCGAACGGCCCGAGTTGATGTCGATCGAAACCAGCGCCTCGGTCGGGTTGATGACCAGATAGCCGCCGGACTTCAGCTGCACGACCGGCTGGTACATGCCCTCCAGCTGCTGTTCGACGCCGAAGCGCTGGAACAGCGGGACATTGTCGACATATTCGACCACCTTGGGGGCGTGCGTCGGCATCAGCATCGACATGAAGCGATGCGCCGCCTCGAAACCGCCAGCGCCTTCGACCAGCACCTGGTCGATGTCGCGGTGGTAGATGTCGCGGATGGCGCGCTTGATCAGGCTCGAATCCTCGTGGATCAGCGCCGGCGCCGCGGACGACAGGGTCTTTTCGCGGATCTCGTCCCACAGCCGGGTGAGATAATCGAAATCGCGGCGGATGTCGGCGGCCGAGCGCTGCAGGCCGGCAGTCCGGACGATCGCGCCCATGCCCTGCGGCAGCCGCAGTTCGGCCATGATGGTCTTCAACCGCTTGCGATCGGCGGGGTTGGAGATCTTGCGGCTGATGCCACCGCCATGCGCGGTGTTGGGCATCAGCACGCAATAGCGGCCGGCGAGGGACAGATAGGTGGTCAGCGCCGCGCCCTTCGAGCCGCGCTCTTCCTTGACCACCTGGATCAGCAGCACCTGGCGGCGGCGGATGACTTCCTGGATCTTGTAGCGGCGGCGCAGCGACTGGCGCTTGCGGCGCAGCGCGTCGGTCGGCTCGTCATGCGCGCCGCCGGTTTCGGCGACATCGTCGCGTGGTTCGCCGCCGTCGTCGTGCCCGCCATGCGCATCGCCATGGTCGTCGCCATGGTGATCGTCATCGCCGTCATCGTCGCGGGCGCCGCGATCGTCATGATCGTCGTGGTGATCCTGCGCCGCATATTCGGCTTCCTCGCGCAGCAGCGCTTCGCGATCCTCGCGCGGGATCTGGTAATAATCGGGATGGATTTCGCTGAAGGCCAGGAAGCCGTGGCGGTTGCCGCCATATTCGACGAACGCCGCCTGCAGCGAAGGTTCGACGCGGGTGACCTTGGCGAGGTAGATATTGCCTTTCAGCTGGCGGCGATCGGCCGCCTCGAAATCGAATTCTTCAATGCGCTGGCCATTGACGACGGCGACCCGGGTTTCCTCGGGATGGCGGGCATCGATCAGCATACGGTTTGACATGTGTTGACTCCATGGCGCCGGGGCCAGGCTCGCGGTGCGAGCGGCGGGGGCGGCGCATAAGGGAAAGGCCGACGGCGGTGTTGCCGGTCGGCCGGGAAAAGACGGGCAGTGGTGCGTGTGGCAATGCGGATGCCGGAATCTGGCAGCGGTCGGTGTGCAGCGTCACCCGCGCCGGTGCGGCCCGATGGGCGCCTCCGGTGCTTGTCCATGACTCTGCGTTCATCCGATTCCCGACCTCGTCCAACCCCGGCTGCATTTGTGGCCCGGGCGGGCGTCCTTGCTGCTTCGGACCGGCGGCGTCGAACGTCTCCCGCCTGCCCCCGGGGTGCGGGGGTGCGGGCAACAGGACGCCAGGTCCGAAAAACGGCGGCGGCAGGGCCGCGCCTGTGCAAGTGCTAGCAGTGACTTGGCCGCGCGGCAAGGGCGGGCGCAGACAGGCCGCGGCCGTGGCAAGCGCTTCCCGGCGCGGCGGCGTGTCGCACAAAAGGATCGGGCGGCCGCTGGGGCCGCCCGATCCGCATGATTGGTGAACGAATGGTGCCGCGGATCAGCGGCTGTAGAATTCGACGACCAGGTTCGGTTCCATCTTCACCGCATAGGGCACTTCGTCGAGCGTCGGGACGCGGACATAAGTGGCCTTGGGGCCTTCGATGGCGACATATTCCGGAACGTCACGCTCGGACAGGCCCTGGGCTTCCATGACCAGCGCCATTTCCTTGGCCTTGCTGCCCAGCTCGACGATATCGCCCGGATAGACCTTGGCCGACGCGATGTTGCAGCGGCGGCCGTTGACGATGATGTGGCCGTGGTTGACGATCTGGCGGGCCGAGAAGATCGTCGGCGCGAACTTGGCGCGATAGACGACCATGTCGAGACGCTGTTCGAGCAGGCCGATCAGGTTCTGCGAGGTGTCGCCCTTCATGCGGACGGCTTCCTCATAGACCTTGCGGAACTGCTTCTCGGTGACGTCGCCGTAATAGCCCTTCAGCTTCTGCTTGGCCTTCAGCTGCAGGCCGAAATCGCTGGTCTTGCCCTTGCGGCGCTGGCCGTGCTGGCCGGGGCCGTACTCGCGCTTGTTGACCGGCGACTTGGGGCGGCCCCAGATATTCTCGCCCATGCGGCGATCGAGCTTGTACTTGGCATTCTGACGCTTCGACATGATGATCCCTTGCTGTGGATGCAGACCGGCGCGCGCAGATGCCCGCCAATCGACAGTCCCCGGTATCGCACCGCCCGGCCGACTCGCCGTATCGGGAGCCACCGGACGCGGCCACTGCTTCACCGGGGGTGCAGGGCCAAGTCGCGAAGCCGGCGGCACTAGGCGAAACCACCCCCGCCGTCAAGCCGGCGCGACGCAGCGGCCTTGACTTCGGCGCCCCCTTTCGCCAAAGCCCGCGCTTCCCGAAAGTCCGGAGTTTTCCGCCCATGGCGCGCGTTACCGTCGAGGATTGCGTCGACAAGGTCCCCAACCGTTTCGATCTGGTGCTGCTGGCCGCTACCCGCGCCCGCGCCATCTCGAGCGGCGCCGAACTGACCGTCGACCGCGATCGCGACAAGAACCCCGTCGTCGCGCTGCGCGAAATCGCCGAGGAGACCGTGCGTCCCGATCTGCTGAAGGAAGCGCTGGTCGCCTCGATGCAGCGTGTCGTCGCCGACGAAGACGATACGCCGGACGCGATCGGCTCGCTCGCTGCCTCGGCCGAGGCGCTGCGCGTCACCGCCGCCCAGCCGCCGCGCAACCAGAACCTTGGTCCCGATTACGAGTAACGCCGGCTGCGGCCGGTGCCGGCGCCCGGGCGGCATCGAGCCATGACGATCGATGCCGCCGCGCTGCCGATTCCGGCGCTCGCGGCGCGTATCGCGGCCGCCGCCACGCCTGGTCGCTGCCTGATCATCGGCATCACCGGCTCGGTCGCCAGCGGCAAGTCGACCCTGGCGGCCACGCTGGTCGAGCATCTGCCCCAACCTGCCGCCGTTGTTGGCAGCGACGGCTTCCTGCTCCCCAACGCCATTCTCGAATCGCGCGGGCTCCTGCTGCGCAAGGGCTTTCCCGAAAGCTACGACCATGCCGGCTTCCGCGCGGCCTT
>JAIXZK010000056.1 GCA_027489695.1 Sphingomonadales bacterium | reverse complement strand
CTGATCGCCTGGGCCAGCATGATGCCGTTGATGCCGCCCGCCGAAGCGCCGGCGACGATATCGACCATGACGCTGAGATCGAGCCGGTTGCCGAGCGCCGCCAGCAGCGTGCCGTAGACGATTTCCGAATCATGCGCCGGTGGCATGGCCCGCGATTTCGAAACCGGCGCATTGCCATGCTTGCGGCGCATCGAGGCGCGCCCCAGTTTCCACACTTCCTTGGTGATGCCGTGCATGTAGACGGCCAGGCTGACCCCGCCGTAGCAGACCAGCGCGAGGCGAAGTTCCTTTTCGCGCAACGCTGTCTTCCCTTCCCGCCCAAACCGCGACCCGAGCAGTTCGCACCCAAGGGCGCGCAGGTTGCAACGAAAATCGTGCGGCCGGCGCCGGCGCCGTGCGGGTTCAGCCTCCCGAGCGTCGCTCGACCGGGCGTGCCTTGGCGCTACCCCATTCGTGCCAGCTGCCGGCGTATACGGCGATATCGGTGAAGCCGGCCTGCCACAGGATCAGCGCCACGGCGGCGGACCTGCCCCCCGACTGACAATAGAGCGTGATCGGGCTGTCCTTTTCGACGCCGAACGCCTTCATCAGCGCAATTGCCTGCGCGCCGCTGACCGGCTCGCCATCGCTGTCGAACAGCGCGCTGCGCGGCAGCAGTAGCGCGCCGGGGATATGCCCGGGCCGCGAGGCGGGATCGTCGCTGGTCGCAAAGCCGTCGAACTCGGCACGCGTTCGATTGTCGAACAGCAGCGGGGCATCGGTCCGGCGCAGGGCATCGACGGTGTCGGCATCGATGATCCGCGGGCTGGCCGCGGCGACTCGCCTCGGTGTCGCCGCCGGTTGCGCAGCCGGCTTCGACGCCGCCGCGGCATCGGGACCGCTTGCCAGCGCCGCTGCCGGCAACTGCTTGAAGAACACCGACGACCGCGTCGGAATGACATGCACATCGGCGACACCCAGGCGTCGCAGCGCCAGCCAGATCATGGCCGACCAGCCCATGCGACCATCGTCATAGAGCAGAACCCTGGAATTCGGCCGGACGCCGAGATCGTCGAGCATGGCGGACCACTCGGCATCAACAATGCCGCCATCGCTGTCGAGCTTGCGATCCCACCGCTCCCAATCGAGCCAGCGCGCGCCGCGCAGGCGCTGGGTCTCGAAGGCGGCCTTGTCGCCGCGGGTGTCAATGACGATCGTCGCCGGATCGGCAAGCAGCGCCCTCGTCGCGGCCAGGTCGACAATCGCCGGCATGGCGTTCGCGGGGGCCATTGCGGCGAGCAGGAGCAGCGCGAGAAACCCGAATCCGGCGCGGAGCATGGCAATCTTTCTGCGGCGACGACGTGCTCTCAGCCTATCTTGCTCGCCTTCAATTGCAAGTCTATGTTCTCTATCCGTTCACGAGAGGCGCCATGGCCCGCACCGCCACCCGCTATGTCTGCCAGGCCTGTGGCGGGGTTTCCTCGCGCTGGCAGGGGCAGTGCGGCGATTGTTCGGAATGGAACACCATCCAGGCCGAAGCGGCGCCGGTGGCGACGCCGTTCGCCGCCAAACATTCGCTGGGGTCGGGCGGGCGGCGCTTCCAGATGGCCAGCCTCGCCGATGAAGTGGTGCTGCCGGCGCGGCTGTCGACGGGCATCGGCGAACTCGACCGGGCGCTGGGCGGTGTCGCCGGCGGTGGCGGGCTGGTGCCGGGTTCGGTGGTGCTGATCGGTGGCGATCCCGGTATCGGCAAATCGACCTTGCTGCTGCAGGCCGCCGGCCGCATGGCGCGCGATGGCCATGCCGTCGCCTATGTCTCGGGGGAGGAAGCCGCCGACCAGGTGCGGCTGCGGGCGCGGCGCCTCGGCCTTGCCCGCGCCGATGTCGCGCTGGCCAGCGAAACCAGCGTGCGGGATATCCTGACCACCCTGTCCTCGGGCCCGGCGCCGGCGCTGCTGGTGATCGATTCGATCCAGACCATGCATTCGGACACGCTGGAAGGCGCGCCGGGCACCGTCAGCCAGGTCCGTGCTTCGGCGCAGGAGCTGATCCGCTATGCCAAGTCATCGGGCTGCGCGCTGATCCTCGTCGGCCATGTGACGAAGGACGGGCAATTGGCCGGGCCGCGCGTGCTCGAGCACATGGTCGATACCGTGCTCTATTTTGAAGGCGAGCGCAGCCATCAGTATCGCATCCTGCGCGCCGTCAAGAACCGCTTCGGCGCGACGGACGAGATCGGCGTCTTCGCCATGGCGGCGGAAGGCCTGGAGGAAGTCGCCAACCCCTCGTCGCTGTTTCTGACCGATCGCGCCGGCGGTGCCGTGCCCGGCGCCGTGGTGTTCCCGGCGCTGGAGGGGACGCGGCCGGTGCTGTGCGAAATCCAGGCGCTGACGGTGCGGGTGCCGTCGGGGGCGACGCCGCGCCGCGCCGTCGTCGGCTGGGATTCGGGGCGCCTCTCGATGCTGCTGGCGGTGCTGGAGGCACGCTGCGGCATGGGGTTCGGCGGCCATGAAGTCTATTTGAACGTCGCCGGCGGGCTGAAGGTGCAGGACCCGGCCGCCGATCTGGCCGTGGCCGCGGCGCTGGTCTCGGCGCTCACCGACCGGCCGGTGGCGGCCGATGCCGTGGTATTCGGCGAAGTCGCGCTCTCCGGCGAAATCCGCAGTGCCGGCCTCGCCGCGCTGCGCCTCAAGGAAGCCGAGAAATTGGGCTTCCGCGGCGCGCTGACGCCGCCGGGGACGAAAGGCAGCGGCCAGTTGCGGACGCGCTGCTTCGCGACGTTGGGGGCGCTGGTCGATCATCTGGCGCCGGGGGATCGTGGATGATTTCGCGGCGGATCACTTCGGCTGCGATCCGCAACATTTTCCTACGCACGGCTTTGCTGATAGGAACAATCTTCAATCGCTCTTTGAAATCGACGGAATCGATCACACAGCGCGCCGGCACGTCGCCAGGCGCTGCGAGAATCGCGATATTCGTAAAATACGGAAAATAGAGACGCTGACTCCGGCCGCTGTGAGAGACAAAAGCGATCGGCGCAGCGACGATCGGTTTTCAGCGCCAAGCCTCGAGTCGCTGGCCAGCCAGGCCCCGCCGCCGCCGCATCGCCGCCCCGGTCAGGCCGAAGCCGGCGATCAGCAGCGCCCAGCTCGCCGGTTCGGGAATGCCGACGGTGCCGCCATAATAGATGTCGTCGATGGCGAAAGTTTCGGTGGAACGGAATTCGACCTTGACGATCAGCGCCGGCAATTCGCCGGTGAAGCTGCCGAATTCCAGTTTGAAATTCGGCGTGCCCAGCGTCGAACCGCCCGTCGACTGGCTGAGGCCGAACACCACATAGTCCGCAAGATCATAATCCCAGGCATAGGCCGTCGCGGTGATCGCGGCGCCGCCGGTGACATAGGCGCCGACACCTTCCCAGGAACAGCAATCGGGGTCGGTCAGCACGAAATCCATCCCGGTGCCGACATAGACCTTGCTGCCGGAACGCGCCACGAAATCGCCTGAAACGTCGACACCGGGGGTGCCGACACTCCCGCCGGTCAGCCGCTCGGTATTGTCGGCGCCGGTCAGCAGGTCGAGCCGCACGACCGAGGTGCCGTTCGCCAGGTTCTCAAAACCATAGTGATAGACGGTCTGGGCGGCGCCCGGTGTTGCCAGCGCCAGAGCCGCCACCATGGCGAGCCCGATATTTGCAGATGTCATGGCATCCCCCTGCGCGCCCGATGGTTCCGGGTCGGTACATTCATACACTGATTTCAAGGGCACGTCGCGGCGCGCCGCCGGGCACCGCGCCGCGGCTTGGGGCGGCGGCAATGCCGCGTTATGGAAGCGCGATGACCGGTCCCCAATTCCTGCGCCACCGCGGTGCCGATCTCGCCTGGCGTCACCAGCCCGGTGCCGGGCCGCTGCTGGTGTTCCTGCCCGGTTACATGTCGGACATGACCGGGTCCAAGGCGGCAGCTGTTGCGGATCACGCGGCGGCGCGCGGGCGGGCCTGCCTGCGCCTCGACTATTCGGGGTGCGGCGCCTCGGGCGGGGATTTCCTCGCCGGCAGCATCGGCCGCTGGGCGGATGATGCCCTGGCCGTCATCGACCATGTCGCGCCCGGCGGCCAGGTCGTGCTGATCGGCTCGTCGATGGGCGGCTGGATCGCGCTGCGGCTCGGGCAGGCGCTCGGGCCCCGGCTGGCGGCGCTGGTCGGCATCGCCGCGGCGCCGGATTTCACCGATTGGGGCCTCGCCATCACCGATGCCGACCGGGAAGCGCTGGCCAACCAGGGCTGGTTCGGCCGGCCGAGCGGCTATGATCCCGCCGGCTATCGCTATTCGCGTGCCTTCGTCGAAGACGCACCGGCGCAGCGGGTGCTGGGCGGCGCCATCGACATCACCGCCCCGGTGCGGCTGCTGCACGGCCAGCGCGACGACGCCGTGCCTTGGCAGCTCAGCCTCGACATCGCCGCGCGGCTGCGTTCGGACGATGTTCAGGTGACATTGGTGAAGGACGGCGATCATCGCCTGTCGCGCGATGCCGATCTGGCGCTGCTGCTGGCGACGCTCGACCAATTGCCGGAGACGCCGTGATCGCCTTGCTCGCCCTGCTGCTCGCCGCGCCAGAACTCGGCGCCAGCGATGCCAGCCGTTACCAGGCCTGTCTCGCCATCGCCGAATCGGAGCCCGATCGGGCCGTTGCGATGGCGCAGGGCTGGCGCATCGAAGGTGGCGGCATCCCGGCGCGCCACTGCCTCGGCCGCGCCCAGGCCGGCCGCGGCGACAGCAGCAATGCGATCGTCACGCTGGAAACTGCGGCGCGCGAAGCACGCGAGGCCGGCAGCGGTCTTGCCATGCTGCTCTGGCAACAGGCCGGCGAAACCGCGCTCGGCGCCGGCAAGCCGGCACAGGCGCTGCCCGATATCGATGCGGCGCTGGCCATGGCCGGCGACGGCAAGACCGCGGCGCCGCTCCACCTGCTGCGCGCCGAAGCGCTCGTCGACCTGAAGCGCGAGACCGACGCGATGGCGGCGATCGACACGGCGCTGGCCGGCGATGCCGATGTCGCCTGGGGCTGGCTGTTGAAGGCGACGCTGGCGCGGCGGCTGGGCGATTATCCCGCCGCCGAAGCCGCGATCCTGGAAGCCGGCAAGCGCCAGCCCGACAGCGCCGAAGTCCAGTATGAAGCCGGCAACATCGCCGCGGCGCAGGGCAAGACGGAACTGGCGCAGGCGGCCTGGGCAGCCGCCGCCGCCGATACGGAGTCGGTGGCGGGCAAGGCGGCGGCAAAGGCGCTGGCGGCGAAGGAATAGGCCTCCGGCGGCCACCCCTGCCTTCCCCCGCTGGCCAGCGCCGGGCATCTTGGCTAAACGGCGGGCGCCACGAGGTTCGTGGCGCAACCGGAAAGTCCCATGGCCGATCTTATCACCCTGACGCTGCCCGATGGTTCGACGCGCGAGCTGCCGCGCGGCACCACCAGCGCCGATGTCGCGGCGGCGATCGGGCCGGGGCTGCTGAAGGCGGCGCTGGCGGCGCGGGTCGATGGCGAGATGGTCGATCTGACGCGGCCGATCGAGCGCGATGCCCGGCTGGCGCTGGTGACGGCGCGGGACGAGGCCGACGCCCTGGAACTGGCGCGGCACGATTTCGCCCATGTGCTCGCCGAGGCGGTGCAGCGGCTGTTTCCGGGCACGCAGATCACCTTTGGTCCGGCGACCGACGATGGCTTCTACTATGATTTCGCCCCCGCCGAGCGACCGTTCACCGAGGAGGACCTGCCGGCGATCGAGGCGGAGATGCGCGCCATCATCGCCCGCGATCTGCCGCTGGTGCGGGAAGAATGGACGCGCGCGCAGCTGATCGCGCATTTCACCGCCCATGGCGAGCGCTTCAAGGCGGAATGGGCGGCCGACCTGCCCGATGGCGAGCCGCTGACCATCTATCGCGCCGGCCGCGGCGCCGATGCCTGGCTCGACATGTGCCGCGGGCCGCACCTGCCTTCGACGGGCAAGCTTGACCCGCAGGCGTTCAAGCTGACGCGCGTTTCCGGTGCCTATTGGCGCGGCGACCAGAACAACGCGATGCTGAGCCGCATCTATGGCACCGGCTGGCTCAACAAGAAGCAGCTCGACGCGCATCTGACCCGGCTCGAGGAGGCGGCGAAGCGCGACCATCGCAAGCTGGGCCGCGAGATGGACCTGTTCCACCTGCAGGAAGAAGCGCATGGCAGCGTTTTCTGGCACCCGCGCGGCTTCGTCATCTACCGCGCGCTGGAGGCCTATCTGCGTCGCCGGCTCGATGCCGCCGGCTATCAGGAGGTGAAGACCCCGCAAGTGATGGACGCCCGGCAATGGGAACAGTCCGGCCATTGGGGCAAATATCGCGAGAACATGTTCGTAATTCCGGACGAGGTGCCGAACACGTCGGACGAGGGCCCGGTGGTCAGCGACAAGGCGCAGTGGATGGCGCTGAAGCCGATGAACTGCCCGGCGCATGTGCTGATCTTCCGCCAGGGCATCAAATCCTACCGCGATCTGCCGCTGCGGCTGGCGGAAATGGGCTGCTGCCACCGCAACGAACCGCATGGCGCGCTGCACGGCCTGATGCGGGTGCGGCAGTTCACCCAGGACGATGCGCATATCTTCTGCCGGGAGGACCAGATCGTCAGCGAAGTGGCGCAATTCTGCGACCTGCTCGATGTCGTCTACAAGGATCTCGGCGGCTTTTCCTATGCCATCAAGCTGGCGCTGCGCCCCGATGCACGCTTCGGCAGCGATGAAATGTGGGACTGGTCCGAACAGTCGCTGCGCGATGCGGTGGCGGCGACCGGGCGCAATACGCCGGAATGGGGCTGGGAAGAACTGCCCGGCGAAGGCGCTTTCTACGCGCCCAAGCTGGAATTCCACCTGACCGACGCCATCGGCCGCACCTGGCAGGTCGGCACCATCCAGACCGATACGGTGCTGCCGGAACGGCTCGATGCCAGCTACATCGGCGAGGACGGCGCCCGCCATCGCCCGGTGATGCTGCACCGCGCGATTCTGGGCAGCTATGAGCGTTTCATCGGCATATTGATCGAGCATTTCGCCGGCCGTTTCCCGACCTGGCTGGCACCGGTGCAGGCGGTGGTGGCGACGATCGTCTCGGACGCCGATGACTATGCCGGCACGGTGGCGGCAGCGCTGGCCAAGGCCGGCATCCGCACCGAGACCGACCTTCGCAACGAGAAGATCAATTTGAAGGTTCGCGAGCACAGCCTCGCCAAGGCTTCGTACATGCTCGTCGTCGGCCGCCGCGAGGCGGAGGAAGGCACGGTCGCGCTGCGTAACCTCGCCGGCGGCGACCAGCGGGTGATGCCGCTCGCCGAAGCGGTGGCGCTGGTGGCGCAGGATGCGCTGCCGCCGGATTTGCGGGACTGAGGGGAAGGCGGCGCGTTTCGAAGCCATGGCCACGAACCGCGACCGCCTCACCGCCGAGATGCACGCCGCCGCCGCGGCGGGCGACTATGAGCGCGCGGCGGCGTTGCGCGACGCGCTGCGGGCGCTGTCGGTCGATGCGTCGCAGATCCACAAGCCGGCCCCTGGCGCCATGGGCATCGGCACCCAGCACCCGAAGCCCGAACGCCCGCCGGGTTGGAAACCGCCGAAAAAGCCCGATCCGATGACAGGCGGGCGGCGGTAGCCATCGTCGAGTGGCTCGGACGCAGGAAGAAGAGCTGCTATTGTGTTGGGGGCGAGGAGGACCGGTACATGCGCGGTATTCTACTCTTTACCTGCATGTTCGCCATCGCGGCCGGCCCGCCCGCAAAGCCCCTGCCGGCAGCGGTTTCGGCTTACATCGCCGACGTCGACGCGGAATGTCGTCAAGGGGGCGGCATGCCAGGGCAGCATGGTGAAAACATGGTACAGCGCGGCGATTTCAACGCCGATGGCAACGACGATTTTGTCGTCAACATCGGCAACTATGATTGCAGTGGTGCTGAAGGCTTGCTTCAAAATGGCTGGATGGGCCACACGATCGCCGTGTTCGCTGACGGCAGGAGCAAAGCCTGGGAGGGCTCCGGCTATCGTGCGACGGTGCGTGGGAGGCAGCTTTTCATCGATACCGCGGGCATTTACTGCGGCCAGTATCCGTTACAAACTCGCGCAATCAGCGATGCCAAGCATTGTTCTCGACCGCTGGCCTGGGACAGCAAGGCGCGAAAATTTGCCTGGGGATCGCTCTCGAAGGCGCGTTCGATAGACTGACAACAAGTTCCGCCGCTTTGGGCGAGCGCCTAGTCCGCCAGCTCCAGCCGGCGCTTGATGCGCTCGACATCGTCGCGCAGCCGGTACACTCGGCCGGCAAGCCGTGCGCTGGCCTCGGCGCGGTGCGCCCGGTCCTCGCGGGCAGCGGCCAGGCCGGACGCCCGCTCGTTGAGGCGCTGCGTATGATCCTGCAGAGTTGATCGCACATCGCTGAGTTCCCGCCGGATATCCCGCAGCATTTCGACGGCAAGCAGGAGGGGATCGGTCACGCGTCTGCCTTACAGTATCGGCCGGCGACCATCCAACTTCACCCGGCCTTCAGACTCGGCGCGATCCGCGCTGCTTCCTCCGGTGTCGTCTCCGGGCCCGGCACGCCGGCGTCGACATCGCCGCGGGCGGCGCGGTGGATGGCGCGGTGGATGGCGCGGCGGATGCGGTTGTAGGTGCCGCAGCGGCAGAGGTTGGTGATCACGGCGTCGATCTCGGCATCGCTCGGGCGGGGGTTTTCCTTCAGCAGCGCCGCCACCGCCATGATCATGCCCGATTGGCAATAGCCGCATTGCGGCACCTGCTCGGCGATCCAGGCGGCCTGCACCGGGTGGTCGCGATCGTCGGACAGGCCCTCGATGGTGGTGACGAAAGTGCCTTCGATGCTGCCGATCGGCACCTGGCAGGAACGCTGCGCCTTGCCGTCGATATGCACGGTGCAGGCGCCGCACAGCCCGGCGCCGCAGCCGAACTTGGTGCCGGTCAGATTGGCGGCATCGCGCAGCGCCCAGAGCAGCGGCGTTTCGGCCGGCATCATGAATTGCACAGGATTGCCGTTGACGGTGAATTTGGTCATGGCCTCCCCATAGCCGAAACGGAGGCCATCATGGAACTCACCACTCTCGATTACAGCGTCGACGGCCCGATCGCCCGGGTGACGATGAACCGCCCGACCGAGCTCAACACCATGAACAAGGCGTTCTGGACCGAGCTGATCGAGGTGTTCGCCGCGATCGATGCCGATCCCGCCATCCGCTGCGTCATCGTGGCTTCGACCGGCAAGCATTTCACCGCCGGGCTCGATCTCGGCTTCGCCGCGGCGGCGCAGGGCGAAGCGCATGGCGCCGATCTTGGCCGCCGGCGCGAGTCGTTCCGCCGCCATGTCAAGCAGATGCAGGAGACGTTCAACGTCGTCGATCGCTGCGCCAAGCCGGTGATCGCGGTGGTGCAGGGCGGCTGCATCGGCGGCGGTGTTGATTTCGTCACCGCCTGCGACATCCGCATCTGTTCGACGGAAGCCTTTTTCACCATCCAGGAAGTCAACATCGCCATCGTGGCGGATGTCGGCACGCTGCAGCGCATCCCGCACCTGCTGCCGCAGGGCCTGATCCGCGAGCTCGCCTATACCGGCCGGCGTTTCCCGGCCGCCGAGGCGCTGCGCTATGGTTTCGTCAACCGGGTCGAGGAAAGCCATGGCGAGGCGCTCGCCGCCGCCGAGGCGATGGCGAAGCAGATCGCGGCGAAATCGCCGCTGGCGGTGACGGGCATCAAGCAGGTGCTCAACTTCGGCCGCGATCACAGCATCGACGACGGGCTGGAATATGTCGCCGTCTGGAACGCCGGCATGCTGCAGGGCGACGATGTGCCCAATGCCATCCGGGCCCAGCTGGCGCGCCAGGAAGCGGTGTTCGCCGATCTCGTCGCCTGAGGCCGCGCCGGCATCGCATCGTTCAATGATGCGATGCGGCAATGTCGCGCTTGCCCCGCCGGCAATGCCGCGCCTATAGACCCGCCATTGTCGCCGGCTCCGTCCGGCCAGCTTGTTCATGGGGTAATATGCGCAGTCTGACGCGCCTGATCTTGCCGATCCTGATTGCCGTGGCGCCGCTGCCGGCGCTTGCCCAGGCCGATGCGCCCGCGGCGGCGCCGGTGGCCAGTGTCACCACGACCGAAGTGCCGACCGCGGCGCTCGACCTCGCCCGGGCGACGCCGGGCATCGGCCAGCCTTCGGGCGGCGTCGAGCTGCAGCAGCCGATGAGCGAGATCGCCCGCGAGGCGCGCTCGCTGTCGGTCGATGTGCTCAACCCGCTGATGGTCGCGGTGGCGGTCTTCGTGCTGATCCTGATGGCCTATACGGTGTTCCGCTATCGCGCCCAGGCCAACCCGGTCGCTTCGCGCACCAGCCACAACACGCTGGTCGAGGTCGTCTGGACCGTCGTGCCGGTGCTGATCCTGGTGTGGATCGCAGTGCCGTCGTTCCGGCTGCTCGCCAACCAGTACAGCCCGCCCAAGGCCGATCTGACCATCAAGGCCACCGGCCACCAATGGTATTGGGAATATGAATATCCCGACCAGGGCGGTTTCAGCTTTGATTCGGTGATGCTGACCAAGGCCGAAGCCGACAAGCGCGGCTCGCCCGACCTGCTCGATACCGACAACCGCATCGTCGTGCCGGTCGGCGCCACGGTGAAGGTGCTGACGACGGCCGCCGATGTCATCCACAGCTTCGCCGTGCCGAGCTTCTGGGTGAAGATGGACGCAGTGCCCGGCCGCACCAACGAGACCTGGTTCAAGGTCGATCGCCCCGGCGTCTATTTCGGCCAGTGCTCGGAACTTTGCGGCACCAAGCATGGCTTCATGCCGATCGCCGTCGAGGTCGTGTCGAAGGAAAAATTCGCCGCCTGGGTGGCCGCGAAGCAGCAGGAAAACGGCATCACGCCGCCTGCCGCCGCCGCTGCTGCCCCCGCTGCCGCTGCGCCGCCGGCGCCTGTAGCTCCTGTTGCCGCCGCGGCGCCCGCCGCCGTGCCGGCCGCCTGATCCAAGAGGGACGACCATGGCCAACCCCAGCGCGCTCGTCGGCACCGCCGATCATGCGCATGACGATCACGCCGACCACAAGCTGGGCTTCATCCAGCGTTGGCTGTTCTCGACCAATCACAAGGATATCGGCACCCTTTACCTGATCTTCGCGATCCTCGCGGGCACGATCGGCGGCGCCGTTTCGGGCATCATGCGCTGGGAACTGGCGCAGCCGGGGATGCAGGTGATCAACACCTTCTTCACCAACGGCAATATCGACGCAGCCTATCACATGTGGAACGTCTTCGTGACCGCCCACGGCCTGATCATGGTGTTCTTCATGGTGATGCCGGCGATGATCGGCGGCTTCGGCAACTGGTTCGTGCCGATCATGATCGGCGCGCCGGACATGGCCTTCCCGCGCATGAACAATGTGTCGTTCTGGCTGCTGGTCCCGTCGTTCCTGTTGCTGCTCGGCTCGATGTTCGTCGAGGGCCCGGCCGGTTTCAACGGCGCCGGCACCGGCTGGACGGTCTATCCGCCGCTGTCGACCGTCGGCCATCCCGGCCCCGCCGTCGACATGGCAATCCTGTCGCTGCACATCGCCGGCGCCTCGTCGATCCTGGGCGCCATCAACTTCATCACCACCATCCTCAATATGCGCGCGCCGGGCATGACCCTGCACAAGATGCCGCTGTTCGTCTGGTCGGTGCTGGTCACTGCCTTCCTGCTGCTGCTGTCGCTGCCGGTCCTCGCCGGTGCGATCACCATGCTGCTCACCGACCGCAACTTCGGCACGCACTTCTTCACCGCCGACGGCGGTGGTGATCCGGTGCTCTATCAGCATCTGTTCTGGTTCTTCGGCCACCCGGAAGTCTATATTCTCATCCTCCCCGGGTTCGGCATCGTCAGCCAGATCATCTCGACCTTCTCGAAGAAGCCGGTGTTCGGTTATCTCGGCATGGCCTATGCCATGGTCGCCATCGGCGTCATCGGCTTCGTCGTCTGGGCGCACCACATGTTCACCGTCGGCCTCGACGTGAACACCAAGATGTACTTCACCGCCGCCACCATGATCATCGCGGTGCCGACCGGCATCAAGATCTTCTCGTGGATCGCGACGATGTGGGGTGGCTCGATCAGCTTCAAGACCCCGATGCTCTGGGCGGTCGGCTTCATCTTCATGTTCACCGTCGGCGGCGTTACTGGCGTCATTCTCGCCAACGCCGGTGTCGATACCTATTATCACGACACCTATTATGTCGTGGCGCACTTCCATTATGTGCTGTCACTGGGTGCCGTGTTCGCCATGTTCGCCGGCTTCTATTATTGGTTCGGCAAGATGAGCGGCAAGCCGTACAATGAATTCCTCGGCGCGCTGCACTTCTGGCTGTTCTTCATCGGCGTCAACGTGCTGTTCTTCCCGATGCACTTCCTCGGCCAGGACGGCATGCCGCGTCGTATCCCGGACTATCCGGCGCAGTTCGCCTATTATAATGAGATCGCCAGCTATGGTTACGCGATCATGGCGTTCAGCATGATCTTCTTCTTCATCAACATCGCCATCAGCCTGGCATCGAAGAAGAAGCTGGCCGGCAATTACTGGGGCGAAGGCGCCACGACGCTGGAGTGGACCCTGTCCTCGCCGCCGCCGTTCCACCAGTTCGAGACCCTGCCGGTCATCAAGTAAGCCGCACCCCTGCGGGTGGGGACGGGGGCGTCTCGTCCGCCGGCCCCACCCCCGACCCCTCCGGCGCGCGGGAGGGGAGGAACCAAGTGATGAACCAGACCACCGCCCCCGCCGCTGCGCCGATCACGGCCTTTGCGGAATGGCGCGATTATTTCGCGCTGCTCAAGCCGCGGGTGATGACGCTGGTCATCTTCACCGCCTTTTGCGCGATGCTGGTGGCGCCGGGGCACCTTCACCCCTTCCTCGCCTTCACCGCCGTGCTGTGCGTCGCCGTCGCGGCCGGCGCTGCCGGTGCGCTCAACCAATGGTATGAAGCCGATATCGATGCGCTGATGAAGCGCACCGCCAACCGGCCGTTGCCGGCGGGGCGGATGGCGCCGCAGGAAGCCTTTGCCTTTGCCATGCTGCTCGGCAACGGCGCGGTGCTAATCATGGGCCTTGCCGCCAATTGGGTGGCGGCCTTCTGGCTGGCGATCTCGATCCTTTTCTACGTGCTGGTCTATACCGTCTGGCTGAAGCGCCGCACGCCACAGAACATCGTCATCGGCGGTGCCGCGGGGGCTTTCCCGGTTGTCGTCGGCTGGGCCGCGGTTACCGGCGATACGCCGGCGATGGCCTGGGTGATGTTCGCGATCATCTTCCTGTGGACGCCGCCGCATTTCTGGGCGCTGGCGCTGTTCATGGAGGCCGATTACGCCAAGGCCGGCGTGCCGATGCTGCCGGTGACGCATGGCCTTGCCACCACAAGGCGCCAGATCCTCGGCTATTCGG
>JAIXZK010000050.1 GCA_027489695.1 Sphingomonadales bacterium | reverse complement strand
TCACATAGGGATAGGTGCGCGCGACCTCCTCGGTATAGCCAAGGTTGAACACCGTCGGGCTCTTCGCCGGGCGCTCTGGGCGCTCGTAGAACGTACCGAGCAGCTTGTCGGCCAGGAAGCTGGTGATGCCGAAATTGCCGGTCTCATCATGGAAATGATGCGCCATGTGGCGCGCCTTCATGACCGCCAGGAATTCCCAGCGCGGCTTGTAGGCCAGATGCTGGATGCAATGGCAGAATTCATAGAAGCAGGTCATCAGCAGCGCGCTGGCGAAGGCGACGGCGGCGCCGCCGATGCCATCGATGGCCCAACCGATCGGCAGCGAGAAGATCATCAGCGTCGGCAGCGTCGTGTAGAGCGCGCCGAACAGGACTTCGAGATGATTGGGGTCCTGGTGGTGATCATAGTGGATGCGCTTCCACGCCGGGGCCAGCGCCTTCGATTTCCACATCCAGCGGCCGTGCAGCACCCAGCGGTGCAAACCGTACCAGACCGCCGAATAGGCAAACATCGAGAAGGCCGCCGCGGCGATGCCGCCGAGCAGCGACGGCGGCGCATAGGCGGCAACGACGATGCTGGCCACCGCGAGCAGCAGATAGGCCTGGATAGCATAATACTGGAAATAGGCGACGACCAGCTCGCGGAACGTCATCCGATCGAGATAGTGCGAGCGGTTCCAGATGCCGGGCTTCAGAAGGGCAACAGCCTTCACGGGACTCTCCAAGGAATTCATGACCGTGCGATAAGCCGCCATTGCGGCCAAAATCAGGACAACGGCAGCGCGGCGCAAGGTCGCGGAGAGGTTGCCTCCTAAGCCGCCGCGCGTTCCGCCGGCGCGTGCAGGCGCAGCCGCTTCACCATGCGCGGATCGCCGTCGATGACTTCGAAGCGCCAGCCCGAGGGGTGTTCGACGCTTTCGCCCTGTGCCGGCACGCGGCCGGCGAGCATGGCGACCATGCCGCCCAGCGTGTCGACTTCCTCATGGATTTCGGCATCGGCGAAGGTGGTGCCGAGTTCGGCTTCGAGGTCGTCGAGGGTCAGCCGGGCGTCCGCCTCCCACAGCCGCTCGCCGACTTCCTGCAGCAGCGCGGCGGCGTCCTCGTCATGCTCGTCCTCGATGTCGCCGACGATCTCCTCGACAAGGTCCTCGATGGTCACCAGGCCGTCGGTGCCGCCATATTCGTCGACGATGATCGCCATGTGTGTCTTGCCGGCGCGCATGCGGGCGAGCAGATCGACGATGCGCATCGATGCCGGCACGAACAGCATCGGCCGCAACAGCGGCTCGATGGCAAGATCGGCAAAGGGTGCCGAGGAGACGGCATCGTCGAAGGTCGCCGCGATCAGGGCATAGATGTCCTTGATGTGCGCCATGCCGATGATGTTGTCGCGATTGTCGCGCCACACCGGGATGCGGCTGTGGCCGGCCTCGCGGAACAGCGCCACCAACGCCGGAAAGCCGTCGGCAAGATCGAAGGCGACCATGTCGCTGCGCGGCACGCCGATGTCGCCGGCCTGGCGCTCGCCGAAATGCAGCATGTTCTTGAGCATGGCGCGTTCGACGGCGGACAGGTCGTCGCCGCCGGCGGTTTCGTCGGCAGCCTCGTCGATGGCTTCTTCCAGGCTCTCGCGCAGCGTCGGCTCATGGTCGTGCCCGGTGACGAGCAGGCGCAGGGAGCGCCACAATCGGCTGGCGATATCGGTGCTACTGTCGCCCTCGGGCATGGTTCAGGCCCGTCCGCTACGCTGCGGATTCGGCATAGGGGTCGGCGAGCCCCAATGCCGCGCAGGCAGCAGTTTCAAGGGCTTCCATATGAGCCGCGGCAGCATCGCCCTGTTCATGATCGAACCCTAGCAGGTGAAGCAGGCCATGGACAATGAGATGCTGCAGATAGGCGGCGAGCGGCCAGGCCTTTTCCGCCGCCTCGGCGCGACAGGTTTCGAACGCCAGCACGATGTCGCCGAGCAACACTTCGCCATCGTCGGTGTTGCCAAGACTGTCGATCAGGTCGGGCGGCACCAGCGGAAAGCTCAGCACATTGGTCGGCTTGTCCTTGCCGCGATACTGGCGATTGAGCGCCTGCACCTCGCCATCGTCGCTGAGCCGGATGCCGACTTCGACATTCACCGCGCCATCGGCAATCGGTGCATAGGGCGCCGCCGCCAGCGCGGCACGCACCGCGGCCTCGGCGAGCACTGCCCAGTCGGCGGCGGGCCAGTCGCCGGCGGCGATTTCGGTTTCTACCGTGAGCAAGGAAGGATGCCTCCGGCGGCTGGGGCCGTGGGCCCCAGACCCCATTTTGAGGGTCGGTGCAAAACCGGATTCGGGGCCGCGTGAACCAAGCGAGATGGGGTCTGGGGCCCAAGGCCCCAGCCGCCGGAGGCCAACTTCTCAGCCATCCTGCGGCGGGCCTTCATAGGCATCGACGATCCGGCCGACGATCGGGTGGCGGACGACTTCGCGCGACGAGAAGCGCAGGGCGGAGATACCTTCGATGCCGTCGAGGCGCTTGACGGCATCGGCGAGGCCCGAGGAGCCGGGGTTGGGCAGATCGACCTGGTTCGGGTCGCCGCAGATCACCATGCGCGATTTCTCGCCGAAGCGGGTGAGGAACATCTTCATTTGCAATGGCGTGGTGTTCTGGGCTTCGTCGAGGATGATGAATGCCGATGCCAGCGTGCGGCCGCGCATGAAGGCCAACGGCGCGATCTCGATCTCGCCCGAGGCGAGGCGGCGTTCGACCTGCTCGGCCGGCAGCATGTCGTAGAGCGCGTCGTAGAGCGGGCGCAGATAGGGATCGACCTTGTCCTTCATGTCGCCGGGCAGGAAGCCGAGGCGTTCGCCGGCTTCCACCGCCGGGCGCGACAGGATCAGCCGGTCGACCGAGCCGGCGATCAGCTGGCTGACCGCCTGGGCGACGGCGAGATAGGTCTTGCCGGTACCGGCCGGGCCGAGGGCGAAGATGATCTGGTCGCGGGACAGCGCCTCGATATAGCGGACTTGCGTTGGCGAGCGCGCCGCGATGGTCTTGCGGCGGGTGCGGATGACCGCGGTCGGCGAGAGGCCGGCGTCGGCGCTGGCGACACCTTCCAGCGACGGATCGCCGATCAGGCCGACGGCGGCGACGACATCGCCCTGGTCGATCTGGTCGCCGCCTTCGAGGCGGACGTAGAGGTGTTTCAGCACATCGCGGGCTCGGGCGGCGAGCACCGCCTCGCCCTCGATGGTGATGCGGTTGCCGCGCGGCGAGATATGGACGCCCAGTTCGCGTTCCAGAACATGGACATGCTCGTCATATTGGCCGAGCAGCGCCGGCATCAGATAGGCTTTTTCGAATTCGAGTCCCAGCTTGACCCCGTCGTGCGGCCCCGCTGGCCCCAGGGAACGCGGCGGGCCGGGCGGGCGGGTCGGCTTTTTCGACATCAGGCGGCAGCACTTTCCGGCTGGAGGGGCAGGACTTCGGCTTCGACGGAATTGGG
>JAIXZK010000408.1 GCA_027489695.1 Sphingomonadales bacterium | reverse complement strand
CGCTGCCCCGGCGGCAGCCGCATGCCGTGGTCCGGATCGGCAACACCGGTCAGCAAGCGGCCGGCACGGGCCCAGGCCTGCTTTACGGCGACCAGCTTGTCGCGAATGCCGCCAGTCGCCTCCGGATCTTCCGCCATCGCCCGCCTCCTCAGCCGCGCTCGCGCATGATGCGCGCGGCGTCGCGCTTCCAGTCGCGCGTCTTCTCGGTCTCGCGCTTGTCGTGCAGCTGCTTGCCCTTGCCCAGCGCCAGTTCGACCTTGGCGCGGCCGCGATCGTTGAAATAGATCGACAGCGGGATCAGCGTCATGCCCTGGCGCGCCACGGCCGAGCCCATCTTGTCGATCTGCCGGCCGTGCAGCAGCAGCTTGCGCGGCCGTTTCGGCTCATGGTTGAAGCGGTTGCCGTGGCTGAATTCGGGGATATTGGCGTTGACCAGCCAGATCTGCCCGTCCTTCACCTCGGCGAAGCTTTCGGCAATCGAGCCCTGGCCCTGGCGCAGCGCCTTGACCTCGGTGCCGGCCAGCGCGATCCCGGCCTCGACGACATCCTCGATGAAATATTCGAAGCGGGCGCGGCGGTTCTCGGCGACGGTCTTTACCTTGACCTGGGGCGGCTTGGGGCGCGCCATCAGGCCGATCCCTCCACCAGCCCGGCATGGACCAGCGCCGCATCGACGGCGGCGCAGGCGGTCGGCGACGGCGGCGTGATCGGCAGCCGCACTTCGCCGGTCATCAGCCCGAGTCTCGCCAGCGCATATTTGGTCGGGCCCGGGCTCGCGTCGCTGAACAGCGCGGCGTGCAGCGGCTGCAGCCGGTCATTGATGGCGAGCGCGGTGCGGAAATCGCCGGCCAGCATCGATTGCTGGAACTGCGCGCACAATTGCGGCGCGACATTGGCGGTGACCGAGATCGCCCCCACCCCGCCCTGGGCATTGAAGCCCAGCGCCATGTCGTCATTGCCCGAAAGCTGAAGGAAGTCGGCGCCGCAGGCCAGGCGCTGCTGTGCCACCCGGGCGATGTTGCCGGTGGCGTCCTTGACGCCGATGATCGTCGGCAGCCGGGCGAGTGCCGCCATCGTCTCGACCGCCATGTCGGCCACGGATCGGCCGGGGATGTTGTAGATGATGATCGGCAGCGGTGACGCTTCGGTGAGCGCGGTGAAATGCGCGATCAGCCCGGCCTGCGACGGCTTGTTGTAATAGGGCACGACGACCAGCGCCGCATCGGCGCCGACCCGCGTCGCATGGCGCATATGGGCGATTGCCGTGGCGGTATCGTTCGATCCGCAGCCGGCGATCACCGGGACGCGGCGGTTGGCGACTTCGACGGTGCGGGTGATGACGGCATAATGTTCGTCATAGTTGAGCGTCGGCGATTCCCCCGTCGTGCCGACCGGCACCAGCCCGTGCGAGCCTTGCGCGATCTGCCATTCGACGAACGCCGCGAAAGCATCGAAATCCACCGCACCATCGCGGAACGGCGTCACCAAAGCCGGGATCGATCCCTGAAACATCTACTTCACCCGGTCGGGCTGGCCCGGTAAGCGGGTCGGCCAGTGTTGCGCCCGGCGTTGCGGGCCTGTGTTCGAAGGACTTGATATGGAGCGCCGCGCCCGCTTGGCAAGCAATGTCTTTGGCAATGTCTTTGGCAATGTCTTCCGTCCCGCGCTGCTGGCGGCCCTGCTCGCTTTCCCCATCGCGACCGCCGCCCAGCTGCCGGAAGCCACCCGCAGCCTCTACAGCCAGCGCCTCGCCGCCAATGCCGCCGGCCAGTTCGGCGATTTCGCCGGCTCGCCGCTGGTCGGCGTCGCGCCGGTGCCGCTGCTCGATGATATCGTCTCCTGGGACCGGTTGCGCCGCGAGACCTATCGCGCGCCGTTCGCCGCCTATGCGCGCTTCCTCGCCGATCACCCGGGCTGGCCGCAGGAGACACTGCTGCGTCGCCTCGCCGAGCGCGCCATCGATGAAAGCGTCGCGCCCGACCAGCGCCTCGCCTATTTCAACCGCTTCCCGCCGCTGTCGGCGCTGGCGAAGCTGCGCCTTGCCGAAGCGCTGAAGGCAAGCGGGCGCGGCGCCGAAGCCGCGGCCATGGCGCGCGACGCCTGGGATTCTTCAGGCCTCGATGCGACGCAGGAAACGCTGTTGCTGGCGGTGTTCGACGCCGATCTGACGCCGGCCGATCACCTCGCCCGCGCCGACCGGCTGGCGTGGAGCGGCCAGGCCACCGCCGCCTCGCGGCTGCTGCCGCGGCTCGCCATGGATCACCGCCTCTGGCTGCTGGCGCGGCTGGCGCTGCGTGCCAATTCGCCCGATGCGCCGAACCGGCTCGCCGGCGTGCCCGCCACCTTGCGCGACGAAGCCGGGCTGGTGCTCGACGAGGCGATGTGGCGGCGGCGCCAGGGCGATGCCGCCGCGGCGCAGGCGCTGCTTGCCGATGCCCGCATTGCCCCGGGCCGCGTACTCGATCCGGAAGCCTGGCTGCGTGCCCGGCTGGAAGTGGCGCGCGCCGCCTGGCGCGCCGGCCAGTTCGAGACGGCATGGAAGATTGCGGCGCGCCACAATGGCTTCGCGCCGGGCCGGCCGCTCGCCGAACAGCCGCTCGGCGCGCGTCAGCAGTTCGTTGAAACCGAATTCCTCGCCGGCTGGCTGGCCCTGCGCAAGCTCGCGCGGCCGGCCGACGCGCTGGTGCATTTCCAGAATGTCCGCGCCGCATCGCTGACGCCGCTCAGCCAGACCCGCGGCGATTACTGGATCGGCCGCGCCGCCGAAGCCGCCGGCCGCGCCGCCGAAGCCCGCGCCGCCTTCGAGGCCGCGGCGGTGCATTTCGATTGCTTCTATGGCCAGCTCGCCGCCGAACGCCTCGGCCGGGCGGTGACGCTGCGGCGCCCGCCGGTGCCGGCGATCCCCGCCACCGTCAGCGACACTTTCCGTGCCGACAGCCTGGTGCGCGCCGCCTTCGCGCTCGGCGACCTGGGTGAGCGCAATCGCCAGACCTTGTTCCTGCGCGCGCTCGCCGAACGCGCCGTGACCGGGCAGGACACGCTGCTGGTGGCGGGGCTGGCCAAGCCACTCGGCCGCCCGGATCTCGGCGTGCTGGCCGGCAAGAGCGCCCGCGCCGATGGCGAACTGGCAGCGGTAGATATCGCCTTTCTGCTGCTCGAACTGCCGGAAAGCCTGTCGGCGAGCTTCACCATCATCCACGCCATCGGCCGCCAGGAAAGCCAGTTCGATCGCGCCGCCGTCTCCTCGGCAGGCGCGCGCGGGTTGATGCAATTGCTGCCCGGCACGGCGGCGGAACAGGCCGGCAAGCTCGGCCTGCCGGCGCAGACCGAGCGGCTGACCGCCGATCCCGTCTACAATGCGACATTGGGCGCCGGCTATTTCAACCGCCTGCTGAATGCTTATGGCGGTCGCCACGTGCTGGCGGTGGCTGCCTACAACGCCGGGCCGGGCAATGTCCGCAAGATCGTCGCCACAAACGGGCCCCTTGCCGGCGCCGACGCCATCGACTGGATCGAATCGATTCCGATCGCCGAGACCCGTAACTATGTGCAGCGCGTACTCGAAAATGCTGTCGTCTACGATCTGCTGCACCCGGCGACCGCAACCTCACCGGCACAGGGGCGGTTGGCCTGGTATCTCGGCGGCTGAGCCGCGCTACCGCGTTGCGGCGCGGGACGGTGCCGCGCTTCCGCAATATCCGGTGGCGCTAGCCGGTCGGGGCGCCGAGATACTTCGCCGACAGCTCGGCGCCGATCTTTTCAAAGGCCTTCACCGAGGCGCCGTCCCGGCCATCGTTGCAGGCAAACAGGAACACGTGCCCGGTATCGGGATAGGCTTCCACCATTGCCGAGAAATAGGTGTTGTTGCCGAAATGGGAGAGCAGGCGGCGACCGCTGCTACCGATCCCCCAACCGCCGCCATAGGGGAAATTGGCGCCGGGCCGGCTGTGCAGCCGCGCATAGCTGGCGGGGGACAGCAGCTTGCCGCCGCCCTTCTCCCCCGCCACATGGTCCGTGACGAAACGCAGCCAGGCGGCGAGCGTCATGTTGATGCCGCCGGCCGGACGCATGAATGACGGCAGGTCGGAGTCGGGGGATTGCGGCGGCACCGGCAAGCCCTTCGAGCGCGCCTGATGGCCGAGCGGCTGATCGACGGCGCCGGCGGACCCCGGCGCCCCGAAGCCGAAATCGGCGATCTGCAACGGTTCGAACAGCTCCCGCGCGATCACCCGGTCATAGCTGTCGTCGTGGGCAGCCTCGATGATCGCGCCGAGCAGGAGATAGCTGGTGTTCGAATAGGCAAAGGCGGTGCCGGGTGGCTTTTTCGGCGGCGATGCCAGCATGCGCTGCGCAACCAGCAGGCGGCGGGCGCGATCATCCGCCGCCGCTGCCTGGATCGCCTGCAGGCCGTTCTTCATCTGCCCGATCGTCAATCCGCCGACCGGATTGCCGGGCAGCCCCGAACGCATCGTCATGATCTCGTAGAGCGTGATCCGCGCGGTTTCGGGGTGGATCGGCTGCACCTGCGGCAGCAATTCGGCAAGCGGTGTATCCCAACCCATCCGCCCGCGCTCGACCAGCCGAGCAATCAGCGTGGCCGTCATCGACTTGGCACAGGATCCGATGTGCCAGCGGTCGCCTTCGGTCACGGCGGCGCCGGAGTCGCGCGCCCGCAGCCCGACTGCTGCCGTCTCCAACACTACACCGTCGCGAGCGGCGAGGACGGCGATTGCCGGCAAGCCCTGCGCCTCCCGGGCCGCTGCCGCGGTCGCTGCAATCCCCGCGGCTTGGGCGAACAGCCGTTGCGGACTGACCGCCAGGGGCAGCGTAACGAGGCCGCTGGCGACGGCGCGGCGAGTCAATTGCGGGTTCTGGCGCATGGCGGCGGAGCCAGTAATTTCATTTCGGCGGGAGTCAATCAGCCCGTGCGGCCTGTTGTCAGTCCCGGATGACGCCGGCCGCCCTTGCCGCCGTTGCCACCGCCGGGTCGATCTCCGGAAAGGCCAGATCGATCCCCGCCGCCAGGCCATCGGCGACGGCTTTCAGCCCGGCGAGGCGCGCCGCTTTCTTGTCGTCGGCGGCGATCACCGTCCAGGGCGCTACCGGCGTCGAGGTGCGGTCGAACATGTCGTGATAGGCTTCGATGTACTCGGCGCGCTTCGAGCGGTTGTGATAATCGTCGAGCCCGGTCTTCCAGCGTTTCCAGGGCGTTTCCAGCCGGTCGCGCAGTCTCTTGTCCTGCTCTCCTTGCGTCACGTGCAGGAACAGCTTGACGATACGCGTGCCGTCGGCGGCCTGCATCGCCTCGAACTGGTTGATCTCGTCATAGGCGCGCCGCCATTGCGCTTCGGTGGCGAAGCCATCGACGCGTTCGACCAGCACCCGACCGTACCAGGTGCGATCGAACACCGCGATTTCCTTGCGGTCCGGCAGCCGGCGCCAGAAGCGTTCGAAATAATGTTCGCCGCGCTCGACATCATTGGGCGCGCCGATCGGCCAGACATGGGCGTAGCGCGGGTCGAGCGTTTCGACCATTCGCTTGATCAGCCCGCCCTTGCCGCCGGCATCCCAGCCCTCGATGGCGACGATGCCGCGTCGGCCCTGGACGATATAGGCGGCCTGGATCAACTCGAGCCGCTGTTGCAGCGCCTCGAGCGCCTCGGCGTACCGCTTGTCGGCCGGCGCGGCGGTCTCGTAATCGTCGAGGCGCAATCGGGTCATTCGGGCATCCCTGGCAGCAGGCGGTCGAGGAGCGCGCGATGGCGCGGCGTCGCGGCCAGCACATCGAGATACCAGATCGTCCGGCTGGCGCGGCCCTGATTTTGCTCCCAGACATAGTCGAGCAGGGCAAAGAGCGGCGCGGGGCCCGGGCTGCGCAGCAACAAGGCGCCGAAATTGTCGAACACCGTCCAGTCGGCATAGCCTTGGGCGGCCAGCCGCGCGATCGTCGCTTCGAACCCGGCCTTTTGCGCGGCAGTGTCGAGCAGGCATTCGAAGAACAGCAAGGGCTTGTCGCGCGCAATCAGCGCCTCGCCGCTGTCGAGCACGTCCCAGTCATAGCCATCGACATCGGACTTGAGCAGCGCCACCGGCGCATCGACGAGCGCGTCGAGCGTTGTCGTCGCCATCCCCTGCCCCGGCTCGGCACGCGCCGTACCGTCGCCGCTCGCCAGCGCGGCGCTGGCAACGGCCCTGCCGACCATGGCACGCGCCACCGTCACCTGCAGCCCGGGATCGCGGGCCCGCAGCCGGGCGATGTTCGCGTCAAGAAAGGTCCCGAAACGCGCATCGGGTTCGATGCAGGTGAAGGCAAGCGCCGGGCTGGCGGCGTGCATCGCCGCCAGCGTGTCGCCGACATTGGCGCCGACATCGACGACATGGGCGCCGGCAGGCAGCGCCGCGGCCAGGCGCGGCAGGAAGCGATCGTAAAGCGGGTGCGCGCGCTGATATTCGGGCAGGCGATGATCGGCCGGCAGGTGGATCACCACCCCCGGCGCGATTTCATATGCGATGGCGCCGCCGATGCGGCGACGCAGCTGGCGCGCGACGCGAGCCAGCCGGCCGATCACGGCTTTGGCGACACCGCACCGTCGTTGATGCGAATGTGGAGCTCGCGCAGCTGTTTCGCCGTCGCCGGGCCCGGGGCATTCATCATCAGATCCTCGGCGCGCTGGTTCATGGGGAACACAACGACTTCGCGGATATTGGGTTCATCGGCAATCAGCATGACGATGCGATCCACCCCCGGCGCCGACCCGCCATGCGGCGGCGCGCCGAACTTGAAGGCGTTGATCATGCCGGAGAAATTCTCGTCGACCTGGGCCGCGGTATAACCGGCGATTTCGAACGCCTTGTACATGATTTCCGGGCGATGGTTGCGGATGGCACCCGAGGAGAGTTCGACGCCGTTGCAGACGATGTCATACTGATACGCCTTGATCGTCAGCGGGTCCTGCGTCTCCAGCGCCTCGAGTTCGCCCTGCGGCATCGAGAAGGGGTTGTGGCTGAAGTCGATCTTTTTCGCGTCCTCGTCATATTCGAACATCGGGAAATCGACGATCCAGCAGAATTTGAACGTGCCCTGCTCGATCAGCCCGAGTACCTGGCCGACGCGGGTGCGGGCAAGGCCGGCCAGCCGGCAAGCTTCCTTTTCATGATTGATCACGAAAAAGACGGCATCTCCGGGATTGAGGCCACATCGATCAGCAATTGCCACGTGACGTTGGGCGTCAATCCTCTTTGCCAAGGGGCCTCGAACAACAACCCAGTCGTCATCTTCACTCATTGAAATTTCGCCAGCCGCAAGCTCGCGCTCCACTCGCAGACCTTCTTCATATCGCGAAGCTGCCATACCTGGAGCACCCTCTGACTTGGCCCAAGCGTCCATGTTGTCGAAGAAGGACCGCGGAAGCGATGCAGTGCTTGGAGCCGGAATAGCGCGAACGACCATTCCGCGGTTGATCAGGCTATCAAACAGCTCAAACCCAGAATCCTTTAGGATGTCGGTGACGTCACTGATAACCAGCGGGTTCCTGAGATCCGGCTTGTCGTTGCCGTATTTCAGCATCGATTCGGCATAGGGAATTCGCGGGAAGGCGCCTTCGGTCACCGCCCAGGGGGTGCGGCCACCAAAACCGGCAAATTCCTTGAACACACCGGCCAGCACGGGTTCGATGGCTGCAAAAACATCGTCTTGCGTGACGAAGCTCATTTCGAAATCGAGCTGATAGAATTCGCCGGGCGAGCGATCGGCGCGGGCATCCTCGTCGCGGAAGCACGGCGCGATCTGGAAATAGCGGTCGAAACCGGCGACCATCAGCAGCTGCTTGAACATCTGCGGCGCCTGCGGCAGCGCATAGAACTTCCCCGGATGCACGCGGCTCGGCACCAGATAGTCGCGCGCGCCTTCCGGGCTCGACGCCGTCAGGATCGGCGTCTGGAATTCGGTGAAGCCCTGGTCGATCATGCGACGGCGCAGCGAAGCGATGACGCCCGAGCGCAGCATCATGTTGGCGTGCACCTTCTCGCGGCGCAGGTCGAGAAAGCGATAGCGCAGGCGGATGTCCTCGGGATATTCGGCATCGCCGGCCACCGGCAGCGGCAGTTCCGCGGCGGACGACTGCACGGTGACGGCCTGGGCGCGCACCTCGATGTCGCCTGTGGCGAGGTTGGGGTTCACCGCCCCGCCCTCGCGCGCCACCACATCGCCGGTGATGGTGACGACCGATTCCGCCCGGATGCGATCCAGTGTCTCGAACGCCGGCGAGCCGGGGCCACAGACGATCTGGGTCAGGCCGTGATGGTCGCGCAGATCGATGAACAAGACCCCGCCATGGTCACGCTTGCGGTGCACCCAGCCGGACAGGCGGACACTGGTGCCGGCATCGGCGGCGCGCAACTGGCCGCAATGGTGGGAACGATAGGCGTGCATGGCGGAACAATCTCGGCTGTGAACAGGCTCGACAACGAAGTCGATGAGGCGGTGCTGACACACGCGCGCCCCGGCTTTGTCAAGCCGAGCCCGGCCCCGCTAGCGGCAGCCGCCGGGTCGGATCGAGCTTGAACGCCGCGACATAGCCGGCAAGGCTGCCGGCATCGGCGCCGGCCAGCCCGACATGGCCATCGGGACGCACCAGATAATGCGCATTGCGGGCATAGCCCGCTGCCTCCGCCGCCTCGCCCCATGGCCAGAGATGCAGCGCGATCCCCAGCCGCCGCGCCACGGCGTAGACTTGCGGATCGACTTCGCCATGGACATGCACCTGCCAGGACAGCGAGCGCAGCGGCGCGAAATTGTCGGCATCAGCCAGCCAGGGCAGCCGGTCGCCGCCGGCAATCTCCCCGGCACTGCCGCGGCTCAGCGGGCTGGCGGGATAGTGGAGTTTCACCTGGCTGACGGTTTCGAACAAGGTCCGCTGCAGCACGCCGATGCTGGTCAGCACCGGGAACAGGATCGGCACGATCAGCAGCCGCAGCGCAGTGCCGGCGACGCCGGGGCTGACCACCGCCTGGAACACCCGGTCGGTCGTCGCCACCAGTGACTGGGCAAAGGCCATGCGTTCCGGTTCATAGCTGTCGAGCAGGCTCGGGCAGGCACCGCGACAGCCGACGCCGGCGAGTTTCCAGGCGAGGTTCATCGCATCGCCGATGCCGGTGTTCATGCCCTGCCCGCCCGCCGGGCTGTGAACATGGCCGGCATCACCGAGCAGGAAACAATGGCCGTGGCGGAAGCGGGCCGCGACCCGGTGATCGACGCGATAAGTGGAAAACCAGTGCACCGCCTCGACCTTCGCGCCGAGCAGGCCCTCGACCTCGCGGCGCAGCGGCTCGAAATCCCCCGCCGGCGTCGCCGTCACCGCCGCGGCGGCCGCCGCCGGCACCAGCCCGACGACGCGGCTCGAGCCCTGCGAACGCACCGGCATCCGCAGCGCGAACGAGCGCGCGCCGAGGTTCATCACCAGTTCCGGCGGGGTCGCACCCGACAGCCGGACATCGGCGACATAGAACAGCTGGTCATAGCGGCCACCGGCAAAATCGATGCCCAGCGCCTCGCGCACCCGGCTGTGGCTGCCATCGCAGCCGGCGACCCAGGCATAGCGCTGCGTCTCCTCCCGGCCGCCATGGCGCAGCGTCACCGCCACATCCTCGGCGCCGTCGCACAGATCGCGCAATTCGGTGTTCCACGCCACCGTCACGCCGAGCCGCGCCAGTTCCGCCGCCAGGAAGCGCTCGTGATCATCCTGCGGATAGGACAGCAGGAAGGGAAACGGGCTGAGGTCGCCGCCCATGCCGGCAATGTCGATCGCCGCCACGGCGCGGCCGGCCTCGCGCAGCCGGATCGTCTCGATGCGGACGCCGCCGGCGATGATGTCCTCGGCCAGGCCGAACTGGTCGTACAGCTCCAGCGTGCGGGCATGAACGGCGATGGCGCGCGATGCCATGCCCGGCCCCGATCGCCGATCGATGATGCGAAACGGGATGCCGCGCCGCGCCAGGCCGAGTGCCAGCACCAGCCCGGTCGGCCCGGCCCCTGCGATCAGGATCATGCTTGCCTCGCCTCCTGCCCCGCCGTGGCAGCTTTGCCGCACCGCGACCGCAAGCGGAATAGCGAATCATCGGTGCTGGCGGTCGCGGCGTTAAGCTTTTAAGGCTGGATGATGCACATACACCCGCTGGTCACCGATACCGCGACCCTCGCCGCCCTTTGCGACCGCCTGGCCCGGGCAGAATTCGTCTGCGTCGACACCGAATTCATGCGGGAAAGCACCTATTACCCGGATCTCTGCCTGGTGCAGGTCGCCAGCCCCGAGGAAGCCGCCGCCATCGATCCCAAGGCGCCGGGCATCGACCTGGCGCCCCTGCTCAAGCTGCTCGTCGAGGACGAGGTGCTGAAGGTCTTCCACGCCGGCGGCCAGGACCTCGAAATCATCTATAACCTCACCCGCAAGACCCCCAATCCGCTGTTCGACACCCAGATCGCCGCCATGGCGCTGGGGCTGGGCGAACAGATCGGCTATACCAACCTTGTCGCCGCCTATTCGGGCGTGCAGGTCGACAAGGGCGCGCGCTTTACCGATTGGGGCCGCCGGCCGCTCAACGACCGCCAGCTCGATTATGCCATCGGCGATGTCACCCATCTCGCCCGGCTGTTCCCCAAGATGCTGGACAAGCTG
>JAIXZK010000078.1 GCA_027489695.1 Sphingomonadales bacterium | reverse complement strand
GCCGATCCCGCCGCAGCACCCCGCCACCGTCGTTATCGACCGATCCCGGCCGGATCGCGCGCCTGCGCCATGCATGCCGCGTGCCTGCCGGGCGGGCCTCTGTGGATTTTCCATGACCGAATTCGAAATCGTCCAGCGCATCCTGCGCCGGATCGGCAGCGGCGTTCCCGCCACCGCCGCCATTGCCACCGCCATCCTGTCCTGGGCCGAAACGCACGGCGCCTGGCTGCTGGCCGATCATGACCCGGCGACGCCGCCGGACTGGCCGACGCTGCTTGCCGCCAGCGCCGCTGCCCCGGCGCGCGCCGAGCCGCCGGCGACGGCGCTGCTCGTCGCCGCCGATCTTGCCGACCTGCTCGGCCTGGGGGCGTTCGATGCCGCGCTGCTGGCGTTGATCGTTGCGAGCGATCGGCTGCCGCGCGTCGGCAGCCTGTTGCGCGTCGCCGGCGCGCACGGCCATGATCTGCCGCGGCTGCTCGGCGAACTCGCCGGTGCCGACCTGTGCGACGCCGAGCGGCTGCTTTGCCAATCGCCGGTGCTCAAGCTCGGGCTGGCCAGCTTCCACCAGGATCGCGGCGAGATCGTCACCGTCGAGATCAACTGGCCGTTCACGCGCCTGCTCGATCGCGGCCCGCTTGGGGAGGCCAGTGCGATCGACGTCCTGGTCGGCGAGCGCCAGGTCGCACGGCTCGGCCTCGATGCCTTCAGCCATGTCGAGGATGCGGACTTTCTCGTCGCGTTGCTGCGCGGTGCGCTGGCCGAGCGCGCCGCCGGCATCAACATCCTGCTCCACGGCCCGCCCGGCACCGGCAAGACCGAACTGGCGCGCACGCTGGCGGCGGCCGCCGGGGCGGCGATCCATGTCGTCGGCGAGGCCGATGAAGAGGGCAATGAACCGACCCGCTGGGAACGGCTGAACGCCCTGCGCCTCGCCCAGCGGCTGCTGGCGCCCGGCGAGGGCCGGCTGCTGCTGTTCGACGAGATGGAGGATCTGATCGGCGATGCGACGCCCGGCGCCGGCGACTGGATGGCGCGGCGATCGGGCAGCAAGCTGTTCATCAACCGCCTGGTTGAAACCAATGCAGTGCCGGTGATCTGGACGACCAACACCATCGGCAACATCGATCCGGCGATCCTGCGGCGGATGAGCTTCGTGCTGAAACTCGATTATCCGTCGCGCGGCGCCGGCCGGCGAATGCTGCACCGTATCGCGGAGGAAGAGGGCGTCGCGGCCGATGATGGCGTTGCGCGGCTGCTCGACACGCTGCCGGAAACCGCGGCGGTGCTGCGCGTGGCAGCGCGCGCCGGGCGGCTGGCGGATGTGCCGGCGGGCGCCGCCCGGGCGGCGACGGCGGTGGTGCAGGCGTTGCGCGGCGGTCCGCTGCCGCTGGACGCGCTGCCGCCGGTCGATTTCGATCTCTACGAGGCCGACATGCCGCTGGCGCCGCTGTTCGAACGCATCGCCGCCGGGCCGGCGAGCGACGTGTCGCTGCTGCTCACCGGCCCGCCCGGCACCGGCAAGACCGCGCTGGCGCACCATCTCGCCCGCGTCGTCGATCGGCCGCTCTTCACCCGGCGCGCGTCGGACCTGCTGTCGCGCTGGGTCGGGGAGACCGAACAGGCCATCGCCGACGCCTTTGCCGAGGCGCGGCGGCGCGGCGCGGTGCTGTTGTTCGACGAAGCCGATTCGCTGCTGTTCGACCGGGCGACGGCACGGACGTCGTGGGAGGTCGGCCAGGTCAACGAGCTGCTGACCTGGCTCGATCGCCATCCCCTGCCGGTGGTGGCGGCGACCAACCACGGCTGGAAGCTCGACCCGGCGACGCTGCGCCGCTTCGTGTTCAAGCTCGATCTGCAGCCGCTGGGGCCGGCGCGGGCGGCGCAGGCGTTCGAACGCTTCTTCGGCATGCCCGCGCCGGCGGGCATCGCGGCGCTGCGCGGCCTGACGCCGGGCGATTTCGCCGTGGTCAAGCGCCAGCTGCGTCACGCGCCGGCGAGCGACGGCGAGAGCATTCTCGCGCGGCTGGAACGGGAGCTGGCGGCAAAGCCCGAACCGGCGAGCCGCATCGGCTTCGGCTGAGCGGGAATCGCATTGGCGCTATGGCGGTTCGGCAATGCATCCCCGGTGGCGTCCGGCTGGAAAGACGTGGAGGATGGATCTGCCGTGACCGCCAACATAACCCGCTTCGGAACCATGCCCGATGGCACGCCCGTGCAGCGGATCGAGCTTGCCGGCGGCGGTATCCGCGTCGGCGTGCTGACCCTGGGCGGCACGCTTCAGAGCGTGCTGGCGCCGGATCGTGACGGCGGGCTTGCCGATGTCGCCCTCGGCTTCGCTTCGGTCGGCGAATATCTCGCGGCGCCGGGCTATATCGGCGCCAGCATCGGCCGGGTCGCCAATCGCATCGCCGCGGGGCGGTTCACGCTCGACGAGCGGGAATATCAGCTGCCGGTCAACAACGGCGCCAACAGCCTGCACGGCGGCGCCGAGGGGTTCGACCGGCGAGTCTGGGACATCGTCGCGGCGACCGCCAGCGCTGTGCGCCTGCGCCTCGTCAGCCCCGATGGTGATCAGGGCTATCCCGGCGAATTGACCGTCACGGCCGATTTCACGCTGGGCGACGGCAGCCTCGGCATCGATTACCGCGCCACCACCGATCGGCCGACGATCGTCAACCTGACCAGCCACGCCTATTGGAACCTCGCCGGCGAAGGCAGCGGCAGCATCGACGATCACCGCCTGACCAGCCCGGCCGCCGCCTTCACCCCCGTCGATGCCGGCCTGATCCCCACCGGCGAGATCGCCAGCGTCGCCGGCACGCCCTTCGATTTCCGCGGAGGTGCCCGGCTCGGCGACCGCATTCACGGCGATGACCCGCAACTGCAACTCGCCGGCGGCATCGACCACAATCTCGTCATTGCGCGCGCGCCTTCGGTCGCCCTCCGCCACATGGCGCGCCTCGCCGATCCCGCCTCTGGCCGCAGCCTTGACCTGTGGTCGAACCAGCCCGGCCTGCAGGTCTATTCCGGCAATTTCCTCGACGGGAGCAGCATCGGCAAATCCGGTCGCCCCTACCAACGCGGCGCCGGCATCGCACTGGAACCGCAGATGTTCCCCGATACGCCGAACCACCCGGCATTTGGCTCGCTGCGGCTGGCACCGGGGGAGGAATATCACCATGCGATCCGGCTGGTGTTCGGGGCGGATTGAAATTCAGGAAATCGGCTTGGGCGACCAAGGCCATGAGCGCCCGCGTCAATTCACTCGACTGCCTCTACGTCCTGTCCGATTTCCTGCCACCTCGGGGGTGACAGATTTACCCCGCACCCCAGCCGTATGGCTGCGCTTGCTCTTCCCATAGCCTCGAGAGCCGGCGGAAACGCCGCCTGGGGTAATTCATTGCCCGCGCCGGTAAATTCATGCGAAATGCGGGTTCCGGTGCCAACATAGCCAATGTTGAGTCTGCTCCGCGCAACCCCATCGCCGCCTTCCCAATAGGCCAACTGTGCAACGACTGTCCCCTTGGGGAATATAACTCCATCACTTACGAAGTCCCCGCGGTCCAAGTTGCCGAAGGTCTTGCGCAAGATCCGGTCAACGCAGGTTATGTCAATCCGCCACGCAAAATCCTCGCTGGCGCGAATCCCACGCTCCGGTTCGCAGCCAACAAGCAGCGGCAAGCACAGCAGGATGGATGTCGCACGTCTCATGAAGGATATCCTCGACGATTCCTATCATCTTCGAAATGCGACTGCGAGTAGATATCAGATGAATCGCTGACAGGGGGTTAGATTCCTTATTTAACCCACGTCACGGGACGCGGTCTCCGCAGACCCCCTTTCGGCTTCCACCCGCCTCACACCCGCTCCAGTGCCAGCGCAATCCCCTGTCCCACGCCGATGCACATCGTCGCCAGCGCCCGGCGGCCGCCGGTCTGCATCAGTTCCTCCGTCGCCGTCAGCGCCAGTCGCGCCCCCGACATGCCGAGCGGGTGGCCGAGCGCGATGGCGCCGCCATTGGGGTTCACGCGCGGGTCGGCGTC
>JAIXZK010000028.1 GCA_027489695.1 Sphingomonadales bacterium | reverse complement strand
GAATGGCAATCCTCATAGGTCAGGATCACTGCAGGTTGGTATCAGAACCTACCCCTCGTGGCTCCGTCCAAAGTCGGGCCGGGCATCATCCTGGCCCATTTCGATGATCGAGCGGCGGATGGCGCGGGTGCGGGTGAACAGGGCTTCCAGTGTCTCGCCTTCGCCCCAGCGGATGGCGCGCTGCAGGGCGACGAGATCCTCGGTGAAGCGGCCGAGCAGTTCCAGCACCGCCTCGCGGTTGTGCAGGAAAACATCGCGCCACATGATCGGATCGGAGGCGGCGATGCGGGTGAAGTCGCGGAAGCCGCCGGCCGAATATTTGATGACTTCGGAGCGGGTGACGGCTTCGAGGTCGGAGGCGGTGCCGACGATCGAATAGGCTATCAGATGCGGCAAATGGCTGGTGACGGCGAGCACGCGGTCGTGATGGGCGGCGTCCATCGTCTCGACCCGGGCGCCGAGCGCGCTCCAGAAGGCGGCGAGCTGCGTCACCTGTGCCGGATCGGCGTCGGCGGGCGGGGTCAGGATGCACCAGCGATCGGCGAACAGGCTGGCGAAGCCGGCGTCGGGCCCGGACTTTTCGGTGCCCGCCACCGGATGGCCGGGGATGACGGCGACACCGGGCAGCGCCGCGACCAGATCGGCGAGCACCCGGGCTTTCACCGAGCCGACATCGCTGACGATGGCGCCCGGTGCCAGATCGGCGGCAATCTCGGCCGCCACCGGAGCCATGGCGCCCACCGGCACGGCGAGAATCACCAGTTCGGCATCGACGACCGCGGCGCCGGCATGGTCGGTCACGTCATCGGCGAGGTCGAGCGCGCGCACCCGTTCGCGCACCAGCGCATCGCCGTCGCTGACGGTCAGCCGCACCGTCGGCATCGCGGCGCGTACGGCGCGCGCCAGGCTGGAGCCGATCAGCCCCATGCCGATGATCGCGACGCGGCCGAACGGCAGCATCAGGCGGCAGTGGCGCGCGCGACGAACGCCCGCAGCGAGGCGGCGGCGGCGCGGGTCTCGGCCTCGGTGCCGATCGAGATGCGGATGCAGTTCGGCATGTTCTGGACAGCGAGGTGGCGGGCGAGGATGCCATCGGCCATCAGCGCTTCATTCGCCGCCGCCGCCGTCACCGGGCCATCCGCCGCGAATTCGACCAGCACGAAATTCGCCGCCGACGGCACCGCGCGCAGGCCGGCATTGCCGAGCGCGGTGATTTCGGTGGAGAGCCAGTTTCGCCAGCGCAGCGTGTGCTCGCGCGTCATCGCCGCCCATTCGGTATCGGCGAGCGCGGCGATGGCGGCGGCCTGGCCGGTGGTCGGCACGTTGAACGGCGCCCGGATACGGTGCATGGCATCGATCAGCGCCGGCGCGGCATAGCCCCAGCCGATGCGCTGCGCCGCCAGGCCATAAAGCTTCGAGAAGGTCCGCACCGCCACGACATTGGCGTGCTCGTTCGCCAGCCCGATGCCATCCTCATAGAGCCCCTCGGCGAATTCGGCATAGGCGGCATCGAGCGCGAAGACGCAGTCCGAAGGCAGCCCGGCGTGCAGGCGGCGCACTTCGGCGGCGCTGATCAGCGTGCCGGTCGGGTTGTTGGGGTTGGCGAGGAAGACGACGCGGGTGCGGTCGGTAACGGCGGCGAGCACGGCATCGACATCGCAGATCCAGTCGGCATCGGGCGCCACCACCGGGGTCGCGCCGACGCGGCGGGTGGCGATGTCGTAGACCGCGAAACCGTGGCGGACATGGACGATCTCGTCGCCCGGCCCGGCAAAGGCGCCGGCGATCAGGTGCAGGATTTCGTCCGATCCCGTGCCGCAGATGATGCGGGCGGGATCGATGCCATGATGCGCGCCCAGCGCCTCGCGCAGCGCGGTGGCGGCGGGATCGGGGTAGCGGTGGCTGTCGGCCAGCACCGACTGCATCGCGGCGATGGCCCTTGGGCTTGGCCCGAACGGATTCTCGTTCGACGCCAGCCGCGCCACCACCGGCCGGTCGGCGAGCTTCGCCTTGCCGGGAACATAGGCGTGGATGCCCTCCACCCAGGGAGTCATGCGCGGGAGTGGCTGTGCGGTCATGATGGCGCTGTTAGAGCCTCGCGCGGCAACGCGAAAGGCCCGGCGGTCGTGACAAAGCGCGGCGGACGCCGTAACCCGGCCATCATGGCCAGCGTCGCGACCGCCTCCCTCGACCAGCGTTTCGGGCTCGACCGGCGGGTGTCGCTCGCCGGTCCGTTCGCGCTGGCCAGCGGGCAAAGCCTCGCCCGCCTCGACATCGGTTATGAAACCTATGGCAGTCTGGCGCCCGATGGCGGCAACGCCATCCTCGTCTGCCATGCGCTGACCGGCGATCAATATGTCGCGTCCGACCATCCGCTCACCGGCAAGCCGGGCTGGTGGACCCGGCTGGTCGGCCCGGGTCGGCCGATCGATCCTGAGCGGCATTTCATCATCTGCTCGAATGTTCTCGGCGGCTGCATGGGCACCACCGGGCCGTCATCGATCGATCCCGCCACCGGCGACCGCTACGCCATGCGCTTCCCGGTCATCACCATCCGCGACATGGTCAATGCGCAAGCCGCCTTGCTCGATCATTTGGGTGTCGGTGTGCTGCAGGCGGTGGTCGGCGGCTCGATGGGCGGCATGCAGGCGCTCGACTGGGCGGTGGCGCATCCGGCGCGCGTGCGATCGGTGGTCGGCATCGCGACCGCGGCGCGACATTCGGCGCAGAACATCGCCTTCCACGAGGTCGGCCGCCAGGCGATCATGGCCGATCCAATGTGGCGCGCCGGGGATTATGCTCCCGATGCGCCGCCGGCCGCTGGCCTCGCCGTGGCGCGAATGGCGGCACACATCACCTATTTGTCGGAGGAGGGCCTGACCGCGAAGTTCGGCCGTCGCCTGCAGGACCGCGCCGGGCTGGGCTTCAGTTTCGATGCCGAATTCCAGGTCGAATCCTACCTCCGCCACCAGGGCCTCAGCTTCACCCAGCGATTCGACGCCAATTCCTACCTCTACATCACCCGGGCGCTCGATTATTTCGATCTGGCAGCGGCGCACGATGGCCAGCTGGCGCGCGCCTTCGCCGGCAGCCGTGCCCGCTTCGCGCTGGTCAGCTTCACTTCGGACTGGCTCTACCCGACGTCGCAGGCGCGTCGGCTGGTGCGGGCGCTGAACGCCGCCGGCGCCGCGGTCAGCTTCTGCGAGCTCGAAAGTCCCTTCGGCCATGATGCCTTTCTGCTCGAAGCGCCGGAGATGAACCGGGTGGTCGACGGCTTCCTGCGGGCCGGCGCGTGAGCGGTTCGGGGCTGCGGCCCGATCTCGCCGCCATCGCCGCGGCGGTGCCGAACGGCGCGCGCGTCCTCGATATCGGTTGCGGCGATGGCGCGCTGCTCGCCCATCTGCGCGATACCAAGGGCGTCGATGCGCGCGGGCTCGATGTGTCCGCGGCCAATGTCGCCAGTGCCGTGGCGCGCGGCCTGTCGGTGGTGCAGGGGGATGCCGATGCCGATCTGGCGGATTATCCCGCCGATGCCTTCGACATGGCGATCCTGTCCGACACGCTGCAGGCGATGCAACGGCCGGCCAGGGTGCTGGGCGAACTCGTCCGCATCGGCCGGCGCGGCGTCGTCAGCTTTCCGAACTTCGGCCATTGGCGGGTCCGTCGCGCCCTGCTGCTCGGCGGGCGGATGCCGGTGACGCCCAGCCTGCCGGTGAGCTGGCACGAGACCGCCAACATCCATCTGTGCACCATCGACGATTTCCGCGCGCTCGCCGCCGACCTCGGCCTCGGCGTCGAAAGCGCGACGTTCCTGTCGGACGGCGCCCGGCGCGGCGCGGCGCTCGCCAATCTGCTCGCCGACCAGGCGGTGTTCGTGCTGGCACGCGGGCGATGACCGGCGATCCGCCGATGGACCCCGGGCTCATCCGCTTCCTGCGCGAAGAGCTCGGCGAGACCGTCACCGCGGGCGGCGGCTGGGACTTCAGCGGGCCGCTGTGGCTGTGGCGCGGCAAGGCGAAGGACGGCACGCCGACGTCCACCGCCTGGCATTTCGTCACCATCGACGGCGACGTTGCCGATGCGATCCGTGCCGCTGCCCCCGGCCGCAGCGCCGCCTGGGGGTCGGTCTATGTCGAGGTGACGGTTGGCGAAACGCGTTGGCGGACCTCGGTTTTTCCCAGCAAGGACGTGTCCGGCTATCTGCTGCCGGTCAAGGCGGCGGTGCGCAAGGCGGAGCGGCTGGTCGAAGGCGATCTGGTGACTCTGACGCTGACGGTTTGAGCGGCGCGTTGCAGCCGCGCCGACCCTAGCCCGGCAGCGCCCCCTTGGCGCTCTCGATCAGCGTGCGCACCAGCGGATTCGGAAAGCGGCGATCGACGGTGATCGCATAAAAGGCCTCGACGATCCCCGGCAGTTCATCGGCCTCGCGCAGCGTGCCGGCGGCGAGTTCGCCCTGCACCACGATCGGCGGTAGCACCGCCAGCGCCACGCCCTGGCGGGCGAGCAGGCGCATCATCGCCATGTCGTCGACTTCGGCGGCGATCTGCGGCCGGATGCCGAGCCTGTCGGCAAAGGCATCGAAGCCGGTGCG
>JAIXZK010000267.1 GCA_027489695.1 Sphingomonadales bacterium | reverse complement strand
CGGCCGCGGCAGGGGTTCAGGCAGCGCGCCGCGCGGGATCGGCATGGCGGTCACCGGCGCGGCGAGCGCCGCCGCCGCGGCGCGCGACGGCGCGCCGCGATCGCGGTCGGCGATCATCGCGGCTTCAGGCAGCATATGGCCGCCGCCCGGGGCCTCGACATCGGCATCGAACACCATCTCGCCATCATGGCCGCCCAGCGCCACCTCGTGCAGCGTCGCCCAGGACATGCCGTTGACGGACAGGCTGCGCCGGGCGCGGCTGGCCATGTCGATATTGGGTTCGAAGGCCAGCACGCGCCCGGTCGGCCCGACCAGATCGGCCATCAGCAGGCTGAAATAGCCGAGGTTGGCGCCGATATCGAGGCAGGTCATGCCGGGACGGATGACGCGCAGCATCGCCTCGGTCACCCACATTTCCCAATAGCCTTCGAGGACGAGATGCGGGGAGATGGTGTTGTCGCGGGTATCGACGAACATCTGGTAGCGGCCGAGGACGCGAGTGAGCGCCGTGTCGCGGCCGAAGGCGACGGTGCGGCACAGGCTGCGGATTTCGGCGACATTCTCGGCGCGCGGCGTCTCGAGCAGCTGCCAGATGTTGAAGTGCCGGCCGAGGGCGCGGCGCAGCTGCTGTTCGTTGGTTGGTTCGGTCATGATCGCGCCTTGTGCGGCATCGCCCGGCGTCGCGAAAGGGTCAATCGTGCCGGAGCCGCTTCAGGCCGCCGGACGCGCTGGCGGCGTCGCGGCGGCGGTTGCGTCCTCTTCCAGCCGGACGCGGGCCACGAAGGAGAAGCGCCGACGCTGGTCGAGGATCGGTCGCTCGATGAAATGCCAGGAGAAGATCGCGAAGGCCAGCACCAGCGGCAGCGCCAGCGCGAAATGCACCCAGAGCGAGGTGACGCCGGGCAGCAGCGCCACCAGCATCTGCTGGATCGGCCAGCCATAGAGGTAGATGCCATAGCTGTAATCGCCGCGGTGCAGGAACTTTGGCGTCCACAGCCGCGTCGCGCCGAGCCAGGCGGTGATGTAGGCCATCGGCAGGCCGATCAGCAGATTGGCGAGCGGATAATCTGTGCCCTCCGGCATCGGCAGCGCGCCGACGCCGAGGCAGAGGGCCAGGGCGGCGCCCAGCAGCCGGCGGTCATAGGGGATGCGGTGGCGCATCAGGTAGATCGCCATGCCGAACAGGAAGCAGACATAGAGCCGCGAGGCACGCCCGACGAAGAGCATGTAGAGCAGCCGGCCGCTGCCCTTGCTGTCGGCATCGATGCCGTTCGCGGCGAGCGCCATGCCGATCCCGCCGATGGCAAAGGCGAGGACGAACAAGGGCCAGGGCCGGTGCTGGAGCTTCAGCGCGATCAGCAGCGTCACCAGCGCGTAGCAGCCGAAATAGCAGAGGAATTCGTGCGGCACCGTCCACAGCGTGTTGTTGACGATGTCGCTGTGGTGATCCTTGAAGACGCCGGGCAGGACATAGTGGATCCAGCCGAAAATGTTGGTGAAATAGGCGCGGGTGGCGGGATCGGCGGCATAGTCGGCGAGCGGCAGGGTGGTGAAGATCGGCCCCAGGATCAGCGCCGACAGGCAGACCTCGACCGCCAGCGCCGGCACGATCCGCAAGCCGCGGTTGACCAGGAAATTCTTCAGCGACAGCCGCAGCGCCGAGGCGGCGATGAGAAAGCCCGACAGGCTGAAGAAGCCGGCGAGGATGTAATAGCCGAGCATCCAGACGATCGGCGTTTCCACATAGGACAGGTCGCCGGTGACGATGGCGCTGACATGCCAGGCGACGACGCTGGTGGCGAGGAACAGCCGCATGAAATCGAAGCCGGGGGCGATGCCGTTGTTGGCATCGAGGCGGGAACCGATCGTCTGCATCGGCCGGGGCCTTGCCACAGCGATGTGACGGCGGGAAGGCGGGGGCGTTGTGCGCCGGCCTATTCGACCGTCACGCTCTTCGCCAGGTTGCGCGGCTGGTCGACGTCGGTCCCCTTCGCGAGCGCCACGTGATAGGCGAGCAATTGCACCGGGATGGCGGTGATCAGCGGGCTGATGAACGGATCGACCGTCGGCATGGGGATGGTGGCGGCGGTGCCGGCGCCCTGATCGGCGATGCCGGCGGCGTCCGACACCAGATAGACCTGGCCGCCGCGCGCCATCACCTCGTGCATGTTGCTGATCGTCTTGTCGAAACGCGGGCCCGAGGGTGCGATGACGATGACCGGGACATGTTCGTCGATCAACGCGATGGGGCCGTGCTTGAGCTCGCCAGCGGCATAGCCTTCGGCATGGATATAGCTGATTTCCTTCAGCTTGAGCGCGCCTTCCAGCGCCATCGGATAATCGGGACCGCGGCCGATGTAGAGGATGTCGCGCGCCTTCGACAGCGGCGTCGCCAGCGCGTGGATGGCGGTTTCGCTTTTCAGCGCGGCGTTCATCGCGGCGGGCACTTCGGTCAGGTGATGGACGAGTTCGGCCTCGCGCGCGGCGTCGACGGTGCCGCGGGCCCGGCCGAGCGCGATGGCGAAGGCGGCGAGCACTGCCAGCTGGCAGGTGAAGGCTTTCGTCGAAGCGACGCCGATCTCCGGCCCGGCGTGGGTCGGCAGCAGCAGCTGCGCCTCGCGCGCCATCGAGGAGGAGGCGACGTTGACGACGGCGGCGACGAACTGGCCGGCAGCGGCGGCATGGCGCAGCGCCGCCAGCGTGTCGGCGGTCTCGCCCGACTGCGAGATGAACAGGCACAGCCCGCCCGGCTCGAAAACCGGATCGCGATAGCGGAACTCGCTGGCATTCTCGAAGCTTACGGGGATGCGGGCGATGCTTTCGAACCAATAGGTGGCGACCTGGCCGGCGAGCAGCGCCGTGCCGCAGGCGACGATCTGGATGCGCTTCACCGCGGCAAGATCGAAGGGCAGCGCCGGCAGCGACACCGTCTCGGCAAGCGGATCGAGATAGGCGCCGAGCGTCTGCGCTACCACGATCGGCTGCTCGTGGATCTCCTTTTCCATATAATGGCGGTGGTTGCCCTTCTCGATCACCGCCGCCGAGGCGGACGAGATGGTGACGGCGCGGGCAACCGGCCGGTCATCGCTGTCGAAGACCTGGGCGCTGGTCGCGTCGAGGCGGACCCAGTCGCCTTCCTCGAGATAGGCGATGCGGTTGGTGAAGGGGGCGAGGCCGAGTGCGTCCGACCCCAGGAACATTTCGCCGTCTCCATAGCCCAGCACCAGCGGCGAGCCGCGGCGGGCGCCGTACATCAGGCCGGGGTGGTCGCGCAGGATGATGGCGAAGCTGAAGGCACCGTGCAGGCGCTTGAGCACCTGCGCGACGGCCTCGTCGGGGTTGGCGCCGGCTTCCAGCGCCATGGTGATCAGATGCGCGACGACCTCGGTATCGGTCTGCGAGGCGAGTGTCCGCCCGGCGGCAAGCACTTCGGTGCGCAATTCCTTGAAATTCTCGATGATGCCGTTGTGGACCAGCGCGACACGGTCGGTGGCGTGCGGATGGGCATTGTCGGTGGTCGGCGCGCCATGGGTCGCCCAGCGGGTATGGGCGATGCCGGTGCTGCCGGG
>JAIXZK010000316.1 GCA_027489695.1 Sphingomonadales bacterium | reverse complement strand
CGCGGCCAGACGCTGGCGGCCTGGGTGGCGCTGCTGGCGCGGCTGGGTGGCGCTGCCGATCCGGCCTTTGTCGATTGGTTCGCCCTGTCGCGCGTCGAAGGCCGCGAGCTCGATATCGCGGTGCATTGCCACTGGCTCGATCCGATGCAGCCCTTTGCCCGTATCGTGCTTGAACCCGCGCATGGCGTGCTGGTCACGTCCGCGACGCTGCGCGCCCGTCCTGACGCCGCCGCCGATGATTGGCAGGACGCCGCGGCGCGCACCGGCGCCGCGCAATTGCCGCTGCCGCCGCTGACTTTCGCGGCGCGCAGCCCCTTTGATTATGCCGCCAATGCCCGGGTGATCGTCGTCACCGACATCAAGCGCGGCGATCTGTCCGGCCTCGCCCATGCCTATCGCAGCCTGATCGAGGCGGCGGGCGGCGGCACGCTCGGTCTGTTCACCGCCATCGCCCGGCTGCGCGCCGTCCACGCCCGCATCGCCGATCCGCTGGCTCGCGCCGGCCTGCCGCTTTACGCCCAGCACGTCGATCCGATCGAAACCGGCACGCTCGTCGACATTTTCCGCGCCGAACCGCGCGCCTCGCTGCTCGGCACCGATGCGCTGCGCGACGGCGTCGATGTGCCCGGTGATTCGCTGCGGCTGGTGGTGATGGAGGGCGTGCCCTGGCCGCGGCCGACGGTGCTGCACGCCGCGCGTCGCGCCGCCAATGCCGCCGGCGGCACCGCTTTCGACGATCGCGTCGTCACTGGCCGGCTGGCCCAGGCCTTCGGCCGGCTGATCCGCCGCGCCGACGACGCCGGCGCCTTTGTGCTGATCGGGCCGGCGGTGCCGTCGCGATTGCTGGCGGCCTTCCCGGAGGGCACGCCTGTCGAGCGGCTGACTCTCGATGCCGCTGTCACAAGCCTGCAGCATGGCTTTGCCAAGCCGGCAGCGCCGCGCCATGATGGGCTGGCGACAAGCCCCGGGAATCTGCCGTGAAGACCCTTACCCTGCTGCGGCATGCCAAATCAGGCTATGATGACCCGCTGCTGCGCGATTTCGATCGGCCATTGAACGATCGCGGCCGCCGCGCCGCGGCCCGCATCGGGCAATGGCTGCGCGGCGCCCAGGACCGCGGTGACATGCCGGATTTCGATCATGTCGCCGCCTCCCCGGCGGTGCGCGTCCGCCAGACCATCGAGGGCGTCGAATCCGGGCTGAAGGCACGGCTGGCGCCGATCTATGAACAGCGCATCTACCTCTCGTCCTCGGCGACCCTGACCGAACTCGTCGCCGGCTTCGCCGATCATTGCGAGAATGCCCTGCTCGTCGGCCACAATCCGGGGCTCGAGGACCTGCTGCTCGAACTGGTGCCGCCCGGTTCCACCCTGCGCGCCGAAGCCGAAGCCAAATATCCGACCGCGACATTGGCCCGGCTCGACCTGCCGATCGAACGCTGGGCCCAGGTCGATGGCGGCCGCGCCGTGCTGCGCCATTTCATCCGCCCGCGCGATCTCGATCCGTCGCTCGGGCCGGACGACTGAAAGAGGAGAATCTGCCTCCGGCGGCTCGCTTCCACCGTTTCAGCAGATAGCGCCGACCGGCAACGCCAGCAGCCGGGGGATGGCGGCGCGGAAGGCGAAGAAGCCCTTGTCGGCGTGGCGCCACGCGACATCGTCCCAGGCGCGGCGCAGCCGGAGCAGTTGCACGCCATCGGCGGCGAGTGCCGGGGCCAGGCGATCGAGCCGGGCGGCGATCGGGCCGACCGGCGCATCGGCGGTGATGATGCGGTCGAGGCGGTGCCGCGCCGCCCAGGCGCGCGTCGCCTCGACCATATGGTCGTTGTCGAGGCGATCGGGGGCGACCCCGGCGAGCAGCACGGCGCGCGCCACGGCATCGGCGCGGGCGGTTTCGCCATAATCGGCGCGCAGCGGCGACAGGTCGGCGCTGACCGTCTCCGGCGCTGCCACCGCCGTCAGCCGTGGCAGCGGCAGCGTTTCAAGGCTGAAGTCGCTCGACATCACCAGCAGGCCGATGCGGGCGTTGCCCTCGATCCGATCGGCGGGCGCGATGGCCATGGGCGCCGGCAGGCCCGCGTCGGGCGGCACGATGGCGTCGGTCGCCAGCGGCGCCGTGACGGCGAAGCGCCCGCCCGACATGGCGCGGATCGTCTCCGCCCTGGCGAGATAGGTCTTGCCCGGCGTGTGCAGGCCCGCCACCCAGCGCCATGACAGGGTGTTGCTGGCCGGGCAGGCATCGAGCAGTTCCCGCCAGAACAGCTCGGCCCCCAGCTGCCAGGGCAGCCGCAGGGTGAAGATCCAGATGCTGGCGAAGTTCATCCGGGCATGGTTGTGCAGCCAGCCGGTATCGCGCAGTTCGGCGATCCAGGCATCGAAACAGTCGATGCCGGTCTGGCCGGCGATGGCGGCGGCATGGCGGGCGCCGAGATCCGGATCGGTATCGAGCGCCGCCGTCAGGCTGGCGACATCGTCGCGCCAGCGTCGCCAGATCGCCGGACGCGCCTGCAGCCAGCCGACCCAATAGCTGCGCCAGCAGACTTCATCGATGAACCGCGTCGCGGCGGCGCGGCCATGATGGGCGATGACGCGGGCGCAGACTTCCGCTTCGCTGATCAGGCGCCGGCGGATGGCCGGCGACAGCCGCGATGTCGTCGGCGCGCCATCGCGGTCGTGATGGTTGCGCCACTGCGCATAATCGGCGCCGGCGTGCGGCAGGAAGCCGTCGAGCCGCTCGAAAGCGGCGTCACGGGTGGCGGGGAAGGTCATGGTTGCCTCTCGTCGGGCGTTCATCGATCCGGATCGCCCGACTTGTTTCGCATGTCCCGGGCGCGATCTTCCCGCGCGGCGCGCCGGGCGGCGCGTGCCGCCGCTGCTTCCTGCCGGCGCAGCGCCCGGCCGCGATTGCGGTCGGCTTCGTCGCGGCTGGTGGTGGAGGCGTCGACGACGGCGCCGCCGATCTTCACCGGCGCCTTGGCGACTGCAACGGCGGCGCCGGCGATCGCCGTGGCGACGCACCCCGACAGCAGCGCCGCGGCCAGCGCCAGCACCGCCGCCGACAGCAGCAACGGCGCGGCATGCCGTCGTCCGGCCCCCGGCGCCGGCGCCGGGGGCGCGGTGGCGATCAGACGGTGAAGCTTTCGCCGCAGCCGCAGCTGCCTTTGGCGTTGGGGTTTTCGAAGACGAAGCCGGCGGCGAAATCGTCTTCCTTCCAGTCCATGCGGCTGCCGATCAGGTACATCAGCGAGCCGCCGTCGATGTAGAGCGTGCCGCCCGGCGTCACCACCGCTTCGTCGCCCAGCTTGGCTTCGGTGACATAATCGAGGCTGTAGGCCAGGCCCGAACAGCCGCGCTTCGGCGTCGTCAGCCGCACGCCGGCGGCCGGTTGCGGCGCCTTGGCGATGATCTCGGCGATGCGGCGGGCGGCATCTTCGGTAACGGTGATCGGGGCCGGGCGTGGGCGTGCCGGGCGCGATGGCGCCGGATTGGGCAGCGTGGCGGTTTCCATCACAGCATTCCCATTTCGAGCTTGGCTTCGTCGCTCATCTTGCCCGGGTCCCATGGCGGATCCCAGACCAGCGCGACATCGGCCGATGCGATGCCCGGTACCGCGGCGACGCGCATTTCGACTTCGCCGGGCATGGTTTCGGCGACCGGGCAATGCGGCGTCGTCAGCGTCATGGTGACGGTGGCATGGCCGGCGGCCACTTCGACGCCGTAGATCAGGCCGAGGTCGTAGATGTTGACCGGGATTTCGGGATCGAAAATCTCGCGCAGCGCGGTGATGACGCTTTCATAGATCTCGCCGCCGGGAGCCTCGGCAGCACCGGCCGGCGCGGCGGGCGGCTTGAGGAAACCTTCGAGATAATCGGGAGCGCGCGGTTCGGCCGGCGTTGCGGCTTCGGCGGCGGCGGCGTCCTCATAGGCCCGCAGCGGCGGCGCGCGCGGCACCGGCGTCGCCGCTTCGACTTCCTCGGTGGCAAAGGCGCGTGGTTGTTCGTTCATCATTTCACCCCGAAAATGCGGGTCACCCGCGCGATGCCGGCGGCGAGCCGTTCGACATCGGACATGTCGTTGTACAGGCCGAAGCTCGCCCGCGCCGTCGCCGGCACGCCGAGCAGTGCCATCAGCGGCTGGGCGCAATGATGCCCGGCGCGGATGGCGACGCCGCTTTCGTCCAATATGGTGCCGATGTCATGGGGATGCACCCCCTCGACGGCGAAGCTGAGGATGCCGGCGCTGTCCGCCGGGCCGAACAATTGCACCGAATTGATGCGGCCAAGCGCTTCGCGGGCAGCCGCGACCAAGGTCGATTCATGGGCGTGGATGGCGGCCAGTCCGACGCTGTCGATATAGTCGAGCGCGGCGGCGAGGCCGATGACGCCGGCGATGTGCGGCGTGCCGGCCTCGAAGCGCTGTGGCGGCGGCGCATAGGTGGTGCGCTCGAAGCTGACCGTTTCGATCATCGCACCGCCGCCCTGCCACGGTGGCATCGATTCCAGCAGTTCGGCGCGGCCCCAGAGCACGCCGATCCCGGTCGGGCCATAAAGCTTGTGGCCCGACATGACGTAGAAGTCGGCGCCGAGCGCCCCGACATCGAGGGCGAGGCGCGGCGCCGCCTGGCAGCCATCGACGAGCAGCAGCGCGCCCTGCGCGTGCGCCGCGGCAGCAATGCGGGCGATATCGGCGACACCGCCGAGCACGTTCGAGACATGGGCGATGGCGACCAGCCGCGTGCGCGGGCCGATCATGGCGATGAGCGCATCCTCGTCGATGCGGCTATCCTCGGTCAACGGCGCGACATCGATGGCGATGCCCTTGCGATCGCGCAGCAGCTGCCAGGGCACGATGTTGCTGTGATGCTCCAGCGCCGAAATGAGGATGCGGTCGCCGGCCTGCAGGCGCTCGCCCCAGCTCTGGGCGACGAGGTTGATGCCTTCGGTGGCGCCGCGCACGAACACCACTTCATCGGGCGAGGCGGCGCCCAGGAAGCGCGCCACCCGGGCGCGGGCATCCTCGAAGCGCATCGTCATCGTCGCCGAGCGCTCATAGACGCCGCGATGGACGGTGGCGTAATCGGGGCCGTAGGCGCGGGCGATGGCGTCAATGACGGCTTGCGGCTTCTGCGCGGTGGCGGCGGTATCGAGATAGGACCAGTCGCCCGCAAGGCCGGGGAAGTCGGCCTTCCGGCTCCCCTCCCGCATGCGGGTGGGAAGGGGAGATGCGAGGATTGCGCTCACAGCAGCGCCTCCAGCCGTGCTTCGGCGGCTTCACGCGCGCTGTCATCGGCGATCGAGGCAAGCGCATCGGACAGGAACGCCCGCGTCAGCAGCGCCCGCGCCGCGGCCGGCGGCAGGCCGCGGCTTTCGAGATAGAACAGCGCCGTGCGGTCGAGCTCGCCGACCGTCGCGCCATGGGCGCATTTGACGTCATCGGCGAAGATCTCGAGCTCCGGCTTGGCATTGGCGGTGGCGCCGCGATCGAGCAGCAGCGCCTTGAAGCTTTGCGCCGCATCGGTCTGCTGGCCGTCGCGGGTGACGGCGACCTTGCCGAGATAGGTGGCCGTCGCGGTACCGCCGGCGACGCAGCGGATGGTCTGGCGGCTGGTGGCGCCCGGCCCGGCGTGGGTGACGGTGGTGACGATCTCCAGCACCTGTTCGCCGCCGGCGACGAGCACGCCGCCCAGCTCGAAATGCGCGCCGGCATGGAGGGTCACGTCGAGCGCGAAGCGGCCATAGGCGCCGCGCCCGGCGATGACGTAACAGGCGAAACGCGCCCCGGCCTCCAGCGTGACGGCGATCTGGCGGATGCCGGCGCTGCCGGGGGCGGCATCGTCGGCCAGCATCAACGTCTGCTCGGTGCCGGCGGCGACGGTGATCGCTTCGGGCGTTACCGGCCAGGCGCGCGCGGCGGCGGCGAGGTCGGCATAGCGCCAGGCTTCGTCGCGGCGGGTCGGCAGGGCGGTCATGCCGCGATGCTCACATAGCCGTCGCGTTCGAGGATCTGTGCCAGATCGGCGCCACCCGAGCGCACGATGCGGCCGCCGACCAGCACATGGACATGATCCGGCACGACATAATCGAGCAGGCGCTGGTAATGGGTGATGAGCAACGTGGCGCGGTCCGGCGAACGCATGCGGTTGATGCCTTCCGACACCACCCGCAGCGCATCAATGTCGAGGCCCGAGTCGGTCTCGTCGAGCACGGCCAGTTTCGGTTGCAACACCGCCATCTGCACCATTTCGTTGCGCTTCTTCTCGCCGCCCGAAAAGCCCTGGTTGACGCTGCGCTTCAGCATGTCGAACGGCAGGCCAAGGTCCTCGGCGGCGGCGCGGGCGAGCTTCATGAATTCGGCACCGCTGGCCTCGGCTTCGCCGCGCTGGGTGCGCTGGGCGTTGAGCGCGGTGCGCAGGAACATCAGGTTCGACACGCCGGGGATTTCGACGGGATATTGCAGGCCGAGGAACACGCCGGCAGCGGCGCGTTCGTGCGGCGCCATGGCGAGCAGGTCCTGCCCGAGGAAGGTCACGCTGCCGCCCGTCACTTCATAGCCGGCGCGGCCGGCGAGCACATAGGACAGCGTCGACTTGCCGGCGCCGTTCGGCCCCATGATGGCATGGACTTCGCCGGCGCCGACGGTCAGCGACAGGCCGTTGAGGATGGTCTTGCCGTCGATTTCGGCGTGGAGGTTGTCGATGATGAGCATCAGGTCTTGTTGCCTTTGAGCGTGATCGGGCCGGCGGCCTGCTGGCGCTTGATGATGGTGACGACGGCGCCCTGGCGCAGTTCGTCGTCGAGCGTGGCGACCGAGGCCTGGGCGACGGCTTCGGCCATTTCGGGGCTGTGCCTGGGATGGCCGATGCGATCGAAGGCGGCGACCTTGCGGAACAGCGCGGTACGCGCCTCGCGGCAGGTCTTCATGATGTCGAGCGCGATGCTGCCGGCCGGCTGGTCGGGCAGCGGGATGGCGTCGGCATGGCCGGTGACGCATTCCGTATAGGCCTTGGTCAGCCGGTCGACCTCGGCGCGCGCCGCCTGGCCCTCGCTGTCGACGCGCGGCGCCGGCGCGTCACAGGCGGCGAGCAGGCCGGCCAGGGCGATGGCGATCGTGCCTCTAGCGTTCATGGCGCACCGCCAGGTCGAAGCTCTTGCTGATCCGTGCGACCGGTGTTCCGTCGCGGAGTGGCAGCGGCGCGCTGATACCGTCCGGCGTGAAGCCCAGCTTGTCATAAAAGGCCAGGCCGCCGTCATTGTCGGCACGGATCGTGGCATTGATCCTGGCCAGCCCGAGCCGGCGCGCGCGGACCAGCGTGGCAGCGAACAGCGCCGTCCCGATGCCGCGCTGGGTGCCGTCGACCCGCGCAAAAGTACCGATATCGCCGACTTCGGCGGGCAGGTCCGCCCTCCGGCCCAGCGTCTGGAAGCCTTCCAGGCGATCCGTGGCAGTATCGACGGCGACGACGCAGCAATGCACGTCGGGCCCGGTCAGATAGGCCGCGTCGAGGCTGGCCGCATCGAACGGCTCCTCGAGTGCCGTGGTGCCGCCGCGCGCGATGATCGCGTTCAGAAGCGCGGCCAGTTCGCCGGCATCGCCGGGCTGCACGTCGCGAATGGACAGCGCCATCGGCATCAGCCGACGCTGCCTTCCAGCGAAATCCCGAGCAGCTTCTGCGCCTCGACGGCGAATTCCATCGGCAGTTGCCGCAGCACTTCCTTGCAGAAACCGTTGACGATCAGCCCGACGGCGGCTTCGGCATCGAGGCCGCGGGCCTGGCAGTAGAACAGCTGGTCGTCGCTGATCTTCGACGTCGTCGCTTCATGTTCGACGATCGCCGACGGGTTGCGCACCTCGATATAGGGCACGGTATGGGCGCCGCAGTCGGACCCGAGCAGCAGCGAATCGCACTGGGTGTGGTTGCGGGCATTCTCGGCGCTGCCGGCGATGCGGACGAGGCCGCGATAGGTGCCCTGGCTGCGGCCGGCCGAAATGCCCTTCGAGACGATGGTCGAGCGGCTGCCCTTGCCGAGATGGATCATCTTGGTGCCGGTATCGGCCTGCTGGCGGTTGTTGGTGACGGCGACCGAATAGAATTCGCCGATCGATTCCTCGCCGCTGAGCACGCAGGACGGATATTTCCAGGTGATGGCGCTGCCGGTTTCGACCTGCGTCCAGCTGACTTTCGAGCGCTTGCCGAGGCAGTTCGCCCGCTTGGTGACGAAATTGTAGATGCCGCCCAGGCCATTGGCATCGCCCGGATACCAGTTCTGCACGGTCGAATATTTGATCTCGGCATCGTCGAGCGCCACCAGCTCGACGACAGCGGCATGCAGCTGGTTCTCGTCGCGCATCGGCGCGGTGCAGCCTTCGAGATAGCTGACATAACTGCCCTTGTCGGCGACGATCAGCGTGCGTTCGAACTGGCCGGTGTTTTCGGCATTGATGCGGAAATAGGTGCTCAGCTCCATCGGGCAGCGCACCCCTTCGGGGATGTAGACGAACGTCCCGTCGGAAAAGACCGCGCAGTTGAGCGTCGCGAAGTAATTGTCGTGCATCGGCACGACTTTCCCCAGCCACTTGCGGACGAGGTCGGGGTATTCCTTGATCGCTTCCGAAATCGACCGGAAAATGACGCCCGCCCGTTCAAGTTCGGCGCGGAAAGTGGTGGCGACGCTGACACTGTCGAACACGGCGTCGACGGCGACCTTGCGGCTGCCCTCGACACCGGCGAGCATCTTTTGCTCTTCGATCGGAATACCGAGCTTTTCATAGACGCGCAGGATTTCGGGATCGACTTCGTCGAGGCTGCCCAGCTTCGGCTTCGCCTTGGGCGCGGCATAGTAATAGGCGTCCTGATAATCGATCGGCGGGATGTCGAGCTTGGCCCAGTCGGGGGCCTCCATCGTCTGCCACATGCGGAACGCCTTCAACCGCCAGTCGAGCATCCACTGAGGCTCGTTCTTCTTGGCGCTGATGAAGCGGACGGTGTCCTCGGTCAGCCCCTTCGGCGCGAAATCGGTTTCGATGTCGCTCGACCAGCCATGTTCATAGTCGGCGACATTGTCGGCGGCGGCGATTGCTTCGGCATTCTTCGTGGCCATCAGCGTGCCTCCGCCAATTGCGTCAGCGGCACCGCCGCCAGTGCACCGCGCACCGCGCCGTTTATCGCGCTCCAGTGTGGCCTGGTTTGGCAAGACCCTTCCAGAGCACAATCGTCGCGGTGCTCGTCGACGCAGGTGGTCATGGCAATGGGGCCTTCAATGGCTTCGATAATGTCGGCAAGGCTGATCGCGGCGGCCGGTCGGGTCAGCTTGAACCCGCCGCCGGTGCCGCGCAGCGACGACAGCAGACCCGCCCCTGCCAGCTTCTGCATCAGCTTCTGCGCAGTTGGGAGTGGTACCCCGGTCTCTTCCGACAGCAGTGTCGCCGACAGGCGTGCACCGCACCCATGGCGGGCGGCGGCGCTCATCATCACGACGGCATAATCTGCAAGGCTGGAAAGTCGCATGTTGAAATCGGATATAATCGGTCCGATTGAATTTTGCGAGTCCTGATCTAGGTCTTGGTCACCATCGGCGAAAGTTCGTCGAACGTACTGCGTTTCAGGGTCAGCGCCGCGAGGGTGG
>JAIXZK010000120.1 GCA_027489695.1 Sphingomonadales bacterium | reverse complement strand
TGCCGCCGGTGATGGTACCGCCGCCCCGGCTGGCGCCGCTGTCGGTGGCAACGGTCGTCGCGGGCGCGGCGGATGCCGCGGCAATCGCTCCCGCCGCGATGGTGGCGCCGCCGGGCATCCGCGATGGCGGCAATGCGGTCGGCGGCATCATCCGGCACCATGGCGGACGGCGGGCGCCGTTGCTGGCACTGGCTGCCGGCTTGCCGCGGGTCGCTGCCCGATCGCCCATCCCGGTGCACGGTGACGATACCCCCGGCCCGCCGCGGTCTGTCTCCGAACCGCCGCCGGCGCTGTCCGGCGCTCCGGCGCGGCCGCCCGGCGGGGGCCTTGCTGCGCTCGCCGCACCGGCGGGGCGCGCTGCCCGGGGTCTTGCGGCCGCCGGCGCGGTGGCACCGGGCGCGGCTCGCGACCAATACGAAAGCCCGGCCGGGCCGCTGTCGCCACCGGCGGCTGCGGCAATGCCAGCGGTGCCGAGCGGTCCCGCCGGCATGACCGCCGAGGCTTCGCCGGCGCTTCCGCCCGAGCGCGCCGCTGTTGCGACGGCCCGATCCGAAGCCCGGCGCGGGTCGCTCGCCGCCGCGTCGCCGGTTCGCCGATCCGACAAGGAAGCCGCCGAGGAGCGGCCGACACCGCAGCCCCCGCCGCCAGTCTTGCCGCCGCCGCTTCCGGAAACGCCACCGCTGGCAGCTTCAAGCACCGCCCAAGCGGCAACCGTCGGCCCGGCGCCGCTCGGCGCCGGCGCGCCAGCACCCTCATTGCCGCCGCCGCCCTCCGTGCTGCCGCCGTCGGGCGCGACGGACTTGTCCGCAGGCCGAAGCCTCGAACACGCCCTCCCGGCTGGTGTGGCAGCGGCACTGCCGGCGCCGCGCACCGCGGTGCCGCGGCCGGTGGCGCGCGATCCGGTGCCGTTACCGGCTGTGCTCCCCGGCAGGCCGATCGCCGCGGCACCGGTGCGGCCCGCGCGCACCGGGCTTCCGCCCGCGGCGCCGTCGGGACCGGCACCATCGCCGAACGCAGCGAGCACGGGCGCCGCGCCGATCTCGCGGGCTCAGGCGCCAATGGGGACCGAACCATCACCGGCATTGGCGCCTCGCGCGGCGATATTGTCGCCGCCCGCGCCGCCCGGTTCGGGCGCGACAGGTCCGGAAGCGGCACCTGGCGCGGCGCCACCGCCACTAGCGCCGCCATTGCCACCGTCGCTGCCCACGCCACCCGCGACCATCCAGCCCGTCGCCGCGCCCGCAATCCCGCTGCCCGTGGCAATCGCCGACTCCGTTACGCCATCGTTGGCGCCGGCGCGGCCGGCAGCGGCGGTGTCGCCGCTCGGTGCCCGTTCGCCGGTGCGGGGCAGGGCGCAGGCGGTACCGCCAGCGTTGCCGTCCGTGCCCCGCGAACCTTCTTCCACCCCGGCCGTCGAGAAGCCGACGTCGCTTGCCCTGCCGAGGCTTTCGCGTGCCGAGCCGCCAGAGCGGACCGCGGGCCTGGCACAGGCTGCGCCAGTGCCGACACCGCTGCCAGCGCGCCACAATGCCGATGCCCCGGCGCCGGTCATCATTGCCGCCGCGCCGGCCCTGCCGGCGTCATCCGCCCCAGCACTCGCGCCGCCGTCGCTCATCGCCAATGCTGGCCCGCCGCCCGCGCCAGTCGATATCGCTGCTGCCCCGCCTGATGCCATCGCCGGCGTCGCGCCGCGGCGGGCCGGTGCCCGATCGCCGGCGGTCCCGCCACCGGCCGGCTCACCACCGGCCGGGACGCCGGAGCCGGCACCGCCCGCGGCGCCGCCTGTCGTCGGCCTTTCGTTGGCCGGCCCGGCCGCCGTCGCCGCGGTAGTGCCGCCGCCGCCGGCCATCACCGATGCCGGTTTCGAGGCGGCGATGGCGATGGCCAGCGAAAGGCTGGGCCTCGTCGAGATCGGTCTCGCCGGCGGCGCCGATGATCTGCGCATCCGCCTGTCGGCGGAGTCGACGCCGGCGGCTGCGGCGCTGTCGGGTGAGGCGCCGCGGCTTGCCGCCGAATTGGCGGCGCAGGGTTATCGTCTGCACAGCCTCGATTTCGCCAGCCGCGGCGATGGCGGCGGCGCCCTGCCGGCTACGATGCTCGCCGGCGGCGCGGCGGGCGGCGAGCAGCGCCACGCGCCCGGCAGCGAGCCGCGCCCGGCGCCCGCCGCACTGCCCGCGCCGGCCCCCGTCGCCGATACGCCGGCGCCGTCCCGGCGCGCCGCATCTTCACCCACTGACCGCTATGCCTGAGGATCGCCGATGACCGCTGTCGAAACGCCGGCACCCGAAGCGGTGCCGAAAAAGCCCGGCCTGATGGCCAAGCTGCTGCCGGTGCTGACTTTGGTCATCGGTGCCGTCGCCGGCGGTGCGGGCGCCGCCATCGGCCTCGCTGCCGCCGGGATGATCGGCGGCGGCGGCGGTGGTGGTCATGGCGAAGCCGCGGCGGCGGCGCATGGCGAACCGGTGCAATATGTCGAGGTCGACAATGCCTTTACCTCGAACCTCACCGATACCGGCCGCTATCTGCAACTGCGCCTGTCGGTCTCGACGACCGGCGGCGAGGAGGTCGCCACCACGATCGAGAAGCACAAGCCGGCGCTGGTCTCCGCGGTGCTCGCGGTGCTCGGCGAACTCGGCGAGGCCGATGTCGCCGATCGTCCGGCCAAGGACAAGCTGCGCGCCCGCATCAAGGAGGCGATCAACGAGGTACTGAAGGGCAAGGGCGAGGGCGCCAGCATCGACGACGTCTTCTTCACCAGCCTGGTCGTGCAATGAGCGGGCCGGGCATCCTTTCCGAAGCAATGGTCGATCGCCACGAGCCGTTGCCCTGGCTGCCGCCGCCGCAAGGGCCGGCGCGTGCCGATGACGGGGATTTCGGGCCGTTCATGATCGCCGCCGCCCGCGCGCTCACCCGGCTGTTCGGCGCCGAAGTCCATGTCCTGCCCGGCCGTGCCCAGCCCCCCGGCGCGCCGCGCATCGCCGAGCCGCTGGCGGCGCTGCTGATGACCTTGCGCATGGGCGGCGATCCGGCGCGGGCCGGAACCATCGCCCCCGGCAGCGCCGGCGTGCGCTACGCTGCGATCATCGCGGCCGCGCTGGACGAAGTGGCGCAGCGGATCTGGCCGCCCGATGATCGCGGCGGCTTCGATATTGATATCGCCTGTGGCGCCATCGCTGGCCACGCCCATGTGCCGGCGCCGCCGCCGCTACTCGCCGAGGCGGCGGCGACGCTGCCGCGCGTCCGCCTCGATGGCCTGCCGCTGCGCGTGCGGGTCGAGCTGGCCAGTGCGGAAACGCTGGTGGCGGCGCTGCTGCCGCTGCGCGCCGGGCTGGTGGTGCCGATCGATCCGGTGCCGGAAATGCCGCTGGTGATCGGGGAACAGCGTATCGGCCGCGCCACCGTGCTACCGCTGCCCGATGGCCGCCAGCAGGCGACGATCGTGGCGTTGAGCGCTGCCGCCATCGCGCCGGGAGGCCGGGCATGAACGCGGTGACTCCGGGCGGGCTGGAGGCGGCCTTCGATCTTGGTGCCTTTGGCGCGATCACCGTGCGCCTGTCGGTGGAGGTCGGCGCCGTCCGCCTCAGCCTGCGCGACGTGCTCGGGCTGGAGGTCGGCTCGGTCCACACGCTCGATCGCCGCGTCGACCAGCCGGTCGATGTGCTGATCAACGAGCGGCTGATCGCGCGCGGCGAGATCGTCGCCATCGGCGATCGCTTCGGGGTGAAGCTGACCGAGATCGTGCCGGGGGCGGCGGTATGAGCGCGGCATTGCCCGCGGCGCCGCCCGGAAATTGGGCGGCGTCGCTGCGCGCCCGGCTGCCGGCCTGGCTCGGCCTGGCCGGCAGCGAGGGTGGTGCCCGCATCATCCAGGCGCTGCCGCTGGGGCCGGGGGCGCGGCTGCTCGTTGTCGAATTCGGCGGGCGGCGCCTGCTCATCGGCCAGTCGCGCGCCGGGCTGGCGCGGCTCGCCGCGGCAGCGCCGCCGGAAATGCCAAGTCCGGCAAGCCCCGCATGAGCCCCGAACTCGCGAGCGCGCTGCCGCCGCTGTCGACATCGCTGCAGATCCTGCTGCTGATGTCGGCGCTGACTTTGCTGCCGGCGGCGCTGCTGATGATGACCTGCTTCACCCGCATCGTCATCGTGCTCGCCATCCTGCGCCAGGCGCTGGGGCTGGGGCAGAGCCCGCCCAACCAGCTGCTGGTCGGCATCGCGCTGCTGATGACGGTGTTCGTGATGCGGCCCAGTCTTGTGGTCATCCACGACCAGGCATGGGCGCCGATGATCGCCGGCAGCCTGCCCGCCGAAACCGCCCTCGGCCGCGCCGGCGACGAGCTGAAACGCTTCATGCTGACCCAGACCCGCGAGGCCGATCTTGGCAGATTCGCCGAGATCGCCCGCGCCGGGCCGTTCGCGCGGCCGGCCGATGTGCCGTTGGCGGTGGTGCTGCCGGCGTTTGTCGCGTCCGAACTGAAGACGGCGCTGCAGATCGGCTTCGTCATCTATCTGCCGTTCCTGGTCATCGATCTGATCGTCGCTTCGATCCTGATGTCGCTGGGCATGATGATGGTGTCGCCGGCCACGGTCAGCCTGCCGGTCAAGCTGGCGCTGTTCGTCAGCATCGATGGCTGGACGCTGGTGCTGGGCGCGCTGGCGAAGAGTTTCGGCGGATGATCGCCTGGCTGCAAATCGCCGCCGACATGCCGGATGATCGCGTGCTCGGCGATGTGACGCGCGCCGCGGTGCTGCTGTTCGCCGGTGACGCGGCGCTGTTCCTGGTGCCGGTGCTGGTCGTCGCCGTCATCGTCGGGCTGGTGCAGACGGTGATGTCGATCACCGAAGCCAGCCTGTCCTTCCTGCCCAAGCTGGCGGCGCTGGTGGTGGTGCTGGCGGTGGCCGGCGATGGGGTGATGCGCGGGCTCGGCGATTTCCTCGAAACCGGGCTGCTCGACATGGTCGGCGCGATCCGGTGACCGGTGTCGCCGAGGCACTGCCCGGCTGGTTAGGGCCGCAGGGTGACGGGCTGGCGCTGATCACCCGCTTCACGCTGGCGGGCGTGCGGCCGCTGGCGATGCTGGCGCTGCTGCCGCCGCTCGCCGGCATGGTGCTGCCCTGGCGGGCGCGGCTGGCGGTGGCGGCGGCGCTGGCGGTGTTCAACAGCTTCGCGCCCGGCGCGCCGATGCTGACCCCGGCGATGCTGCCTGGCGAATTGCTCGCCGGGCTGATTTCCGGCCTCGCCATCGCCTTGGCCTTCGGGGCGGCGCAATTGGCCGGCGAAGTCGCCGCCACCATGGTCGGGCTGGGCTTTGCCAGCCTGGCCGGTGCCGGCGGCAGCGTTTCGGTGCTCGGCGGGCTGTTCGTCGCAGTGATGTGGTGCGCCTTCCTGGGGCTCGATGGCCCGCTGCAATTGATGGCCGGGCTGGCGGAAGGCGTGCGCGGGCTGACGCCGGGGGTGGCGGTGACGCCGGCGCTGGTCGCGGCACAGGGGGCGCTGCTGTTCGCCGGCGCCCTGCGGCTGGCGCTGCCGGTGATCGGCGTGCTGCTGCTCGGCAATCTGCTCGTCGCCATCGCCTCGCGGTCGGCGCCGCAGCTGGCGGCGATGTCGATCGGCCCGGCGGCGCTGCTGCTGGC
>JAIXZK010000060.1 GCA_027489695.1 Sphingomonadales bacterium | reverse complement strand
CAGGGCCGCAGCATCGCCGCCGAAAAGGCCGAGCTCGATACCGCCATCGCCCGGCTGCGCGGCTCGATCGGCAACCTCAACCGCGAAGGCCGGGCGCGGCTGACCGCGGCCTTCACCGCCGTCGATGGGCATTTCCGGGCGCTGTTCACCGATCTGTTCGGCGGCGGTGAGGCGCGGCTGGAGCTGATCGAATCGGACGATCCGCTGGAAGCCGGGCTCGAGATCATGGCGCAGCCGCCCGGCAAAAAGCTGCAATCGCTGACGCTGCTCTCGGGCGGCGAACAGGCGCTGACCGCCGCGGCGCTAATTTTCGGGTTGTTCCTCGCCAATCCGGCACCGATCTGCGTGCTCGACGAGGTCGATGCGCCCTTGGACGACGCCAATGTCGAGCGTTTCTGCGACCTCCTCGACCGTATGGCCGCCGAAACCGCGACGCGCTTCCTGATCGTCACCCACAATGCCGTGACGATGAGCCGGATGCACCGCCTGTTCGGCGTGACGATGGGCGAACCCGGTGTTTCGCAGCTGGTTTCGGTCGATCTTCAGGCCGCCGAACGCCTGCTCGGCGTCGAATAAGCGGCGCTTTGGCGCAACTCATGGCACCGGCGGCCGGCCTGGCGAGTTAAGTTCCTGTTCAAGGCCCATCACCGATGGTGCCAGCAAAGGAGCCGGACCATGGCGGCAGGCAGGATATTTCGCAGCGGACTTATCGGCCTCGGCCTGATTCTGGTCGCCGGCTGCAGTGATTACTATGGCGCCGGGCCAGGTGCTTATGGTGGCAATCATGCCGGCTATGGCGGCTATGACAGCTATTATGGCAATGCCTATGGCTGGCGATCGGTGCCTTATGGTTACGCGGGCGCCGGATTCGGCTGGTACAATGGCTATTACTATCCGGGGAACGGGCATTTCGCCTATGATCGCGGCGGCCGTCGTTTCACCCTGCCGGCCCAGCACCGCGCCTATTGGAACGAACGGGGTCGCGATCGCCGCGATTTCCGGGCCGACCGCCGCGGCGACCGTCGCGATCTGCGCGCCGGCGTGGTGACTCAGCCACAATTCCGCGCCGAACGGCGCGACGATCGCCGCGATTTCCGCCAGGATCGGCGGCAGGATCGCCGCGATGATGGCGTCGGCGGCAACAACCGCCGCGGCCCGGGCTCCGTCAGCGGCGCGATTGCGCGGCCGTTGGCGCGGGGGCAGCGGCCGCCGCGCTGACCCGGCGCGCGCTGATCAGCGTCACCGGTTTCAGCAGCATCTGGCCCTTCATCGCGCCTTCACCGGCGGTGGGCGATACCGGCGCCGTCTGGATGGCGCGGACCACGTCCATGCCTTCGGTGACATGGCCGAACACGGCATAGCCGGGGTCGCCTTCCTTGGCGTCGAGGGCATCGAGCTTGCCGAGGATGATGAAGAAATCGGCATTGGCGGTGCCCGGCGCGGCGCGCGCCATGGAGATGGCGCCATCGTCATGGGTCAGGCCGCTGGCGCTGGTCGGCTCGTGGCGAACGGGGGGCAGTACCTTGTCCGACCGGCCACGCAGCCCGCCCTGGATCAGCCCGAGCGGTGTCGGCGCCGGAAAGCTCAGCGCCCGATAGAAGCTGGTGCCGTCGAAGCGCTTGAGATCGACATATTTCAGGAAATTGGCCACCGTCGCCGGCGCCTTCGTCTTTTCCAGCGTGATGGTGATGGTGCCGGCGCTGGTGACCAGCGCGACGCGCGGCAATGGCGGTGACGCCACCACCGGTGGTGGCGGCTGCGTCGGCGGTGCCAGTTGCGGCGACAGCCTCGCGCCGGCCGGCGGCGTTGCCGGGGCGGCTGGCGGGGACGGTGGCGTCGCCAGCGGGGGCGGGTCGGCAAGCGGCGTGTTCGGTAGCGCCGGCGGCGCGGTCGGCACCTGGGCGCCGGCAGGCGTGGCAAGCAGCAGAAGCGCTGCGAAAAATGGGGCAGGGCGAGTCATGCCGGCATGATAGCGCGCCGCCCGGCGATTGCCATCTGCAGCCGCGCGGCGCCCGCGCCGTGTTGACAGTGCGCACCCCCATGGATAGACGCCCGCCAAGCTTTGGCGGCGGTGTCGTCAAGGGCTGGTGTTCCGCAAGCCGGTGCCGATGGCACAGGCGGGCGGACAGCTTGTTTCAGGGGCTTCGCCTTGGCCGACAACCCCCATGACGACGACGCGCTGGCGCGCCGCATTGCGGCAGCGCGGGCTGCGGAACCGTCACGGCGGAATGGTGCCAGGCGCGAGGAAAGCCAGGCCTGGACGATCGCCACCGAATTCATCGGTGGCATGCTGGTCGGGGGCTTCCTCGGCTGGATGATCGACCGCGGTGCCGGGACCGGCCCCTGGGGCATGATCGTGATGTTGCTGCTGGGCTTTGCCGTCGGTCTCCGTTCGGTATTGCGCCAGCAAAAGAAGATCGACGGGAAAGACTAGATGGCCAATCCCATGGAGCAGTTTGCGATCGAGCCCATCGGCGCGCCGATGGCGGCTGGCGGTTTCGATCTGAGCTTCACCAATTCGGCGCTGTGGATGGTGATCGCGCTGGTCACCATCTCGGCGTTCCTGTTCATCGGCACGGCGCGGCCGCAGCTGGTGCCGGGCCGCGCCCAGGCCGCCGTCGAATATCTTTATGAATTCATTCGAAGCATGGTGCGCGAGAATGTCGGGCCCGAGGGCATGCGCTATGCCCCGCTGATCTTCGCGCTGTTCATCTTCGTGCTGGTCTGCAACCTGCTCGGCCTCATCCCCTTCGTCGGCGCCTTCACGCCGACCAGCCATATCGCTGTTACCTTCGGGCTTGCCGCCATCGTCTTCGTGCTCGTCGTCATCGTCGGCTTCGCCCGCCACGGCCTGCATTTCTTCAGCCTGTTCCTGCCCGAGGGCACGCCGATCTTCGTGGCGCCGCTGGTCGCCGGCATCGAGTTCGTGTCGTTCCTGTCGCGGCCGTTCACCCTCGCCATCCGGTTGTTCGCCAACATGACCGCCGGCCACGTGCTGCTGAAGGTGTTCGGCGGCTTTGTCGTCGCGCTCGGCTCGTTCGAGGCGCTGCCCTATGTGTTCGGGCTGGTGCCGCTCGGCGTCAATATCGCGCTGACCGCGCTCGAACTGCTGATCGCGGTCGTCCAGGCCTATGTGTTCGCGCTGCTGGCGTCGATCTATCTCAACGACGCCGTCAACCTGCACTGATTTCTCTCACCAAATAACGTCATTCACTCGGAAGGAAGAACAATGGAAGTCGCATCCGCCAAGCTGATCGGTGCCGGTCTGGCCGCCATGGGCGCCGGTTTCGCCGCCATCGGCGTCGGCATCATCTTCGGCATGTTCCTGTCGGGCGCGCTGCGCAATCCGGCCGCTGCCGACAAGCTGGGCGCCCGCCTGATCTTCGGCTTCGCCGTGACCGAAGCGCTCGGCCTGATCGCCGCCGTCGTCGCGCTCGCCCTCGCGTTCAGCTAAGGCCCGAGATGCCCCAATTCGACCAAGCCTCCTGGGTGCCCCAGCTGTTCTGGCTGGGGCTGGTCTTCGCGATCCTCTATTTCGCCGTGGTGCGTCCGACCTTGCCCAAGGTCGGCCGGGTCATCGACGAGCGCGAGGGCCGGGTGGCGGGCGATCTTGATGCCGCCGAAGCCGCCAAGGGCGAGGCCGATGCCATCCGGGATCGTTATGATCACGGCATGGCGGACGCGCGCCGCACGGCCCAGGCCGATGTCGTCGCCGCCCGCGAGGCAGCGGCCCGCGCCGTCGAGGCGCGGATGCGCGATCTCGGCGGCCGTCTCGACGCCGAAGCCGCGGACGCCGCGGCCCGGCTCGATGCCGCCCGCAGCGCGGCCCGCGAGGGCCTTGCCGCCACCGCGGCCGACCTGACCGTCGATGCGGTGCGCCGCCTGATCGGCATCGAACCGGCGCCGGCGCAGGTCGAAGCGGCACTGGCCGTGCAGAAGTAGGACGTGATGCAGACCGAGACCCAACCGCTCGCCGCCGCCGAGGACCTGTCGCACGCTTCGGAACCGGGTGGCGAGGTTCACGCCGGCACCGCCGCGCCGGGCGAGCATCACGCCGAACCGCTGCTGCTCGGCCTCGGTGCCGAGGACTGGGTCTATGTCTCGGTCTTCATCTTTTTCGCGCTCGCCATCCTGATCGGCAAGCTGCCGCAGCGCATCGCCGGCGCGCTCGACGCCCGCATCGCGGCGGTGAAGCGCCAGCTCGGCGACGCCAGCGCCATTCGCGCCGAAGCCGAAGCGCTGCTTGCCGCGGCCAAGCTGCGCCAGGAAGCCGCCACCCGCGACGCCGAAGCCATTGTCGCCCGCGCCCATGCCGAGGCGGCCGAAGTCGCCGCGGCCAGCGAAAAGGCCGCCACCGATACCATCGCGCGCCGCACCGCCGCCGCCGAAGCCAAGATCGCTGCCGCCGCCCGCGCCGCCGAAGCCGAGCTGCGCGCCGAAGTCGCTCGCCGGGTGACGAGCGCTGCCGCGACGATCATCGCCGCCAATAGCGACGCCGCGCTGCAGGCGAAGCTGACTGAAGAGGCCATCGCCGGTCTCGACCGCCGCTTGCACTGAGCGGCCGCCGGGCCGGCTGTACGGCTCGCATGACCCCTTGTGATGCGCTAGCAGGGCCGCGGGGCTGTCAGCCCGCGGGTCTGGGGGGCCATGCCATGCGTCATCTATTTTCGCTGCTTGCCATGTTGATCGTCGCGGCCTCGGCCCCGGCGGCACGCGCTGCCGATCGCGCCATTTGCCTGCTCGCGGTCGAGGAAAATGCCGGCCGGCTGGCGATCATCGGGCCCGATGGCGTCGTGCGCCGGCGCCTGTCGCTCGGCGAGCGACCGCATGAAGTCGCGGTCAGCGCCCATCGCCGCATCGCCTATGTGCCGATGTTCGGCATCACCGATTATGACAGCGCACTCGGCACGCCGGGCACCACGATCGCCGAAATCGACCTGCGGAAGGGCAAGCAGGTCGCCAGCTTCGCGCTGCCGGCCGGCACCGGGGCGCCGCACGGCGCCCGGTTGCGCCCGGGGCATCCGAACGAGCTGTTCGTCAATGTCGAGGCCGGTGGCTATGCCATGCTGGTATTCGATGTGAAGACCCGGCGCCTGTTGCGGCAGTTCCCGCTGCGCGAGGGCACCCATCATTTCGTGTTCGCCGCCGATGGCGCGACACTGTTTGCCTTCGCCGGCGTCGCCGGGGTGACGCGCCATGATGTGGCGACCGGCAGGGAGACCGCGCAGCGCGACCTCGGCTCGCCGGTGCGCGGCCTGTTCGTTTCCCGTACCGGCAGCGTGCTGGCCAGCGCCCGCGGCGAGATCGTCGAGCTTGCCGCCGCTGATCTTGCCATCGTTCGCCGGCGCGCGGCGCCGCGGCCGGGGCAATATGTCTATCTCGCCGAACTGGACGATGGCACGATCATCGCGCCGTCGCTCGCCGATGACGGGGTGGCGGTGTTCCCGGGCGACGGCGGCGCGGCGCGGTTCGTGGCGACCGGCAAGACGCCGATCCAGGTCCAGCCCGGCCCCGATGGCCGCCTCTATGTCGGCAATGTCCAGGACGATCATGTCAGCATTCTCGACCCTTCGGGGGTAGTGGTCGGGGCGATCGGTGGGCTGGTGTCGCCGAACGGCCTCGGCTTCGGGGTCTGCCCTTCCTAGCCATGGCGGCCGGTCTGGATCCTGGCGCCAGTCCCCAGCCATTCATTGCGCCGCAATCCGGTTGCTGCTATCGGCGTTTCCATCATGTCTATGATCGTTCCGATGAGCCGACGAGGCTGACCCCCGCGCCCTCCCTGGGCCCGGGTGATCGCCACTGTCCTGCTCTTTCGGAAAGACCCAACCAGAATTGATCCATATCGCTGCTGCGCAGGTCGCGGACCTGCCCGAAATTGACTCGCTGCTCGATGCCCGGTTCGGGCCGGCGCGGCGCAACCGCACCGCCTATCGCCTGCGCGATGGCGCGGCGCCCGATGCGGCGCTCAGCTTTGTCGCGCGCGATGGCGCGGCGCTGATCGGCTCGGTGCAATGCTGGCCGATCACGCTGCGTGGCGCCGCCGGCAGCGTGCAGCCGCTGGTGCTGCTCGGCCCGGTGGCGGTGGCGGCCGCCCGCGAAGGCCAGGGCCTGGCCTCGGCGCTGATGCGCGCCGCACTCGCCGCTGCCGACGCGCTCGCCCGGCCGCCGGTCCTGCTCATCGGCGATGCGCCCTTTTATGGCCGTTTCGGTTTCAGCGCCGATGCCACGGCGCAGTGGCAGCTGCCCGGCCCCGTCGATCGCGCGCGGCTGCTGCTGCGCGGGTCCGCCGCCGGCCTGCCGCGCCTTGGCTGGGTCGAACCCGCGCTGCCGGCGCGACGCGCGGCCTGAACCGCGGGCCGCGACGCCGCGGCCATTCCCTCGCCTGTTGCCCTTCGCTAGAGCAGGCGCATGACCGCCACCGATTCCGCCGGCCGCAGCCTCGCCGAACTTGCCGCCGAGATCGGCGTCGGCAAGCTGCCGCCGGTGCATCTGTGGAACCCGTCCCATTGCGGCGACAGCGAGATGCGGATCGCCGCCGATGGCATCTGGTACCATCAGGGCTCGCCGATCGGCCGCAAGGAGCTGGTCAGGCTATTCTCGACCATCCTGCGCCGCGAAGCCGATGGCAGCCATGTGCTGGTGACTCCGGTCGAAAAGCTCGACATCGCCGTCGATGACGCGCCGTTCCTTGCCGTCGAGGCGACAAGCGAAGGCGAGGGCGCCGAGCGGCGGCTGATCTTCCGGCTGAACACCGACGATCTCGTCGCCTGCGGCCCCGAACATCCGCTGCGCGTCGAAACCGCCGCCGATGGCACGCCGCGGCCCTATCTCCATGTCCGGGGCGCCATCGGCAACGGGCTCGAGGCGCTGGTCAACCGCCCGGTCTTCTACCAGCTCGCCGACCTGGCGCTCGACGAAGCCGCGACGCCGCCTGGCCTGTGGAGCAGCGGCGCCTTCTTCCCGTTCCAGCCGGCATGACGATCGCGCGGCTGCGCGCCGGACTGCTCGGCGCCGCGACCCAGGCTTATCAGGGCGATTGGGACGTCAATCGCGACGGCGCGCCCGATGTCACCGGGCTGCTGGCGCCGGCGGCGGTACTTATCGCGGTCAGCGACGAGGCGCGGCCGCAGCTGATCCTGACGCGCCGGCCGATGACCATGACGCGCCACCCCGGCCAGATCGCCTTTCCCGGCGGCCGCGTCGACCCGGGCGACGCCGATGCCATCGCCACCGCGCTGCGCGAGGCCGAGGAGGAGGTGGCGCTGGCGCCGTCGCTGGTCGAGGTGCTCGGCACGCTGGGGCCCTATGCCACCGGCACCGGCTTCGTCAT
>JAIXZK010000072.1 GCA_027489695.1 Sphingomonadales bacterium | reverse complement strand
GGTGCTGAAAGCGAACCCCGCCCTGCCGCAGGGCAAGTCGGAAACCGAGGGCGGGGCGAAGTGGTTCACGCTGGATGAGGTGCTGACCTTGCGCGCCCATTTCGCGGCGGAGGGGGCCAAGACCAAGGAGTACAGGCCCTGGCGCCCCGAGGGCCTGCCCGCCAAGGTCGTGGCGGTGGCGAACTTCAAGGGCGGGGTCGGCAAGACCTCCACCTGCGCGCATCTGGCCATGTCGGCAGCCCTCGACGGGTATCGCGTGCTGGTGATCGATCTGGATTCCCAAGGCTCGATGACCTCGATCTTCGGGGGCCGCGTGGCGGATGAATGGGGCACCGTCTTCCCCCTTCTCGCCCGCCATTACGCGGGCCACCTGATGGCCGAGAACCGGGCCCGCGCCGCCCGGGGCGAGGCCCCCCAACCCCTCGACCCTGCCCTCTCCGATGCCCTGAAGATCGCCCCCCAGGATGTCATCCAGAAAACCCACTGGCCCAACATCGACCTGATCGGCGCGCAGCTCAACCTCTACTGGGCCGAGTTCCAGATCCCCGTCTGGCGGATGGCGGCACGCGGCTGGAAGCTCTGGGATGCGCTGTCCGAGGCGCTGGCAGAGGGCGGCCTCCTCGACGCCTATGACCTCATCTTTCTCGATACGCCCCCCGCCCTCGGTTACCTCACGATCAACGGCCTCGCCGCCGCCGATATCCTTCTGGTCCCCACCGGCGCCTCCTTCCTCGAGTTCGACTCGACGGGGCGGTTCTTTGACATGCTCCACTCCACCTTCCGTTCGATCGAAGAGGGCGAGAACATCGCGGCCCGCGCCCTTGGCCGGCCGGAACTGGCCTTCGAATGGGATGCGGTGGCCGCCATCATCACCCGCTATGACGGCGCGCAGCAGGCGGAACTGGCGGCGCTGATGCAGGCCTGGCTTGGCCGCAGCCTGATGCGCGAGCGGCAGGATTTCACCGCCCTCATCGGCCAGGCGGGCGAACAGGTGTCCGGCATCTACGAGGCCGACTACCGCGACTTCAACCGCGAGACCTATATGCGGGGACGCGAAACCTTTGACGCCACCTATGCCGGGTTCAAGCGCCTCTTGTACGGCGTCTGGAAACGGGACGAGACGGGAAAGGCTGCGGCATGACGCAACGTACGGGTCGCTTACGGCCCCTCCACTCCGGCGTCCCAGTCTCGCAGCGAAAGGAGCCCCGCCCATGGCCAAACGCCGCCGCCTGACCCTCGACCCCCTGCCTGGCCTGCCCGAGGCCCCGGTGCTGGAGACCAAGGCCTTCCTCCGCCCCGACCTCGCCGCAGGCAGCCCGCCCATAGCGCAGGTTGCCGCCGAAGCCTCGGCCACCGCTGCCTTGCGCGAGTTGTCCGACACCGTGGCCGCCGTGCGCGCCGAGGGGCGGCTGATCGCGCGGCTGCCGCTCGATGCCATCGAACCCGACCATCTGGTGCGCGACCGGATCGAGACGGATGACGAGGCCTTGCAGGCCCTGATCGCCTCGATCCGCGCGCATGGGCAAAGGACGCCGATCGAGGTGGCCGATCTCGGGGCCGGGCGCTACGGCCTCATCTCGGGCTGGCGGCGGCTGACGGCGCTTGGCGTCCTTGCGGTCGAGGAGGCGCGATTCGGCGAGGTGCTGGCGCTGGTCCGCCGCCCCGGATCCGCCGCCGAAGCCTATGTGGCGATGGTCGAGGAGAACGAGGTTCGCCTGGGCCTCAGCCACTATGAGCGCGCGCGGATCGTGGCGCGGGCGGCGGATCTGGGGGTGTTTTCGTCGGAAAAAGAGGCTCTGTCCCGCCTTTTCGCCACGGCGAGCCGGGCGCGGCGGTCGAAGATCGGGTCCTTCGTGACGATCTATCGCGCCCTCGACGGGGCCTTGCGCTTTCCTGCCGCCCTGCCCGAACGGTTGGGGCTGCAACTGGCACGTCTGGTCGAGACGGATGCGGCGGCGGTGGCGGCCCTGGGTGAGGCGCTGCGGACCGCGCCTGCGGAAACGGCCGAGGCCGAGGCGCGGCGCATCGGGCAGGTCCTGTCGCAGGTCGGCCGTGTCGCGCTGGAGCCTGATGCGCCCGAGCCCGTGTCAGACCCCTCTCGCCCCCTCGTCCTGCGCCAGCCCGTTCCTGCGGCCCCTGCCGCCCCGCCCCCCGCCGAGATCCGCCCGGGCGTCTTTCTCGCCGTCACGGGGGGCTTCACCCGCCCCGTCCTCACCCTCTCGGGCCCCGGGGTCGATCCGGTCTTCCGCGAGCGTCTGGTGGCCTGGCTGGAGACGGGTCGCTAGCGTTTCGCACGCGAAACATTCACGCGCTGCGATGTTTCGCGCGCGAAACATTCAAAAGGCGGAATAGTTCAGGCCCGCTCGGCCTGCATGTAGGGCGCATCGAGCCTGCGCTCGCGCCGCTCGCGGAAGGCATAGAGGGTGCCGATGGCCAGCGTCCCCGCCGCCCCGGCCAGCGAATAGGCCAGCAGCGCCAGCCAGAACCCCCCGCCGAACCACAGCGTCAATCCCGCCGCGAGTCCCCCCGCTGCCAAGCCGATGCCGATGAACCCCAGAACCATGACCCGCACCCCGCTCCGCAGAGGATCCCACTCAAGGCCCGGATCATGGCGAAATCCCGTCTTTCCCGGTCCCGACTGCTGACCTTCCGGGCAAATGCCATGTATTTCCCGCAAGGGTTGTATCGGGGGCTGCAGCAAGCGCTTGCAATTCTGCCGGGTTCGGGGTTCTTCGGCGCGGGCCACGGCAGGGACGTTTCGGCGAAGGACATGACAGTGACGACAGCCCCCCTTCCCCCCGCAAACGGCCGCCGCGTCCTGATCGTGGTCGAGAACCTGCCCGTGCCGCTGGACCGCCGGGTCTGGCTGGAAGCCACCACGCTGACGCAAAGTGGCTACCACGTCTCGGTCATCTGCCCGATGGGGCGCGGCTGGACCCTGCCTTACGAGGCGATCGAGGGCGTCCACATCTACCGCTTTCCCGAACCGCCCGAGGCGCATGCGGGGGCCTTGGCCTATGCGCGGGAATGGGGGATGGCGCTGTGGCACATGTTCCGCCTTGCCCGCGTGGTGCGGCGCGAGCAGGGCTTCGCGGTGATCCACGGCTGCAACCCGCCGGATCTCATCTGGCTCTTGGCGCTGGCCTGGCGGCCCTTTGGCGTGCGCTACCTGTTTGACCATCACGACGTCTGCCCCGAGCTTTTCGAGGCCAAGTTCGGCAAGCGCGGGATCCTTTACAGCGTCATGCGGATCTGGGAGCGGCTGACCTTCGCCACCGCCTCCGTCTCCATCGCCACGAACGAAAGCTTTCGCCGCGTGGCGCTGCGGCGGGGGGGGATGAAGCCCGAGGATGTCTTCGTCGTCCGCTCGGCCCCCCGGGTGGAGCAGTTCCTGCCCGGGCCGGGCGATGCGGCCTGGAGGAAGGGCGCGGGCACCGTGATGGGCTATGTCGGCGTGATCGGCCAGCAGGAGGGGATGGACCTTCTCGTCGCCGCGGCCGAGCATCTGATCCGCCTGATGGGGGCGAGCGACCCCCGCATGGCGGATGTGCATTTCGTCATCGTGGGCTTCGGCCCGCATCTCGACACGGTCAAGGCCGATGTGGCGGCGCGGGGGTTGGACGCGCATTTCACCTTCACCGGGCCCCTCTACGGGCCGGATCTGCTGGCGGCGCTCAACGTCATCGACATCGGCGTGGCGCCCGATCCGAAGAACCCGATGAACGACATCTCCACCATGAACAAGGTCATGGAATACATGACCCTCGAAAAGCCCGTGGTGCAGTTCGACCTCATCGAGGGGCGGGCGAGCGCCGGGGATGCCTCGCTTTATGCCGCGGCGAATGACCCGGCGGATTTCGCGGCGAAACTGGGCCAGCTGATCGCCGACCCCGCCCTTCGGGCCGAGATGGGGCGGCGGGGCCGCGCGCGGGTGCTGGAACGCCTCAGCTGGGACAGCTCGGTCCCGCCCCTGCTGGCCGCCTATGACCGCATCTTTGCCCGCGTGACGGCCCGCACCGGGGCGCCCCGCGCCTGATCCGCAGGGGGCGATTTCGGGGGACGATCGGCGGCGATTGTTCACGGCCTGCCCCG